>JAKAOE010000009.1 GCA_021823305.1 Acidobacteriota bacterium | reverse complement strand
TTCCGATCTCCCGGCGGCCCGCTTGGCTGCGCGGGGGCCCTGCGCCCCGCTCCGCTACGTCTTGAGCAGGGCCTCCAACTGGCGGAGGTGGTTCAGGTCGTGGCCGGCAATCATGCGCGCGGTGGTGGCGACGGATTCGGGGCCGCGTTCGGAGTGGATGCCTTCGAGTTTCCAGTCGGCGGGGGTGAGGGATTTGAGCAGGGCGAGGTTGAAAGCGCGCAGGGCGGCGAAGGCTTCAAACGACGGCTTGGCGGCGCGCTGGGCGTAGCGCATGCGCTGCGCCCAGGCGTCCTGGTCGAAGCCCTGCAGCGCGGCGCCGGGCTGGCCCAGAATGTTGCGATAGCGCCAGGCGAAGGCGACTTCGCAATCGGCGAGATGCGCCAGGATCTCGGCGGGCGACCACTTGCCGGGGGCGGGGCGGCGGCGGAGCCGGGCCGGGGAGGCCTTGGCGAGCAGGCGGGCGATCTTTTTCGGGGTGGCGGCCTGGACGGCGAGCGGGTCGAGGCCTTCGGTGTAACTCAGGACGCGGGTCTTGTACTCGTGGGTGGTTTCCGGCATGGGGAAATTCTAGCCGGAAAGACTTCAGATAAACATTTCCTCGTCCTGGTAGACGGCGCGGGGGCCGAGGGTGGGGCTGGGGCGGCGGCGGAAGAAGAAATCGAGGCCGGTGCGCAGGCCCTGGACGATGGCGTTGACGTCCTGCACCGGGCGGAGCACGGTCTGGCGGAAGGTGGTGGTGATCTGCTCGAAGCCGGTCAGAGCGGCGGCGACGGCCTCATCCACGCGCACCAGCTGCAGCTCGAGGCGGTCGGCCAGGCTGCCGGCGATGGCGTCGGCGCGGCGCACCTGGTCGCGGGCGAGGACGGTGATCTCGGCGACGTTGGTGGCGACGGCCTGGAGCTTGGGGCGGGTTTCCGCCACCATGGCCTGCACCTCCATCACCAGCGGCGGCAGCATGCGCGCCGACTGCTCGACCTGGGGCAGCAGCGGGGTGACGCGATCAGCGAGCGCGCTGACCTTGCGGCTGAGCGACAGCAAGGCGATGCACTGGCCCAGCAGAGCGACGGCGGCAAGCGCGACGAAGACGAGCAGCAGAATGTCGGTGGTAGGCATGTGCTTGACTGTGCGGGCGCCGCCACCGGCGCGGGATCAGAGCTGCGAGGCGGCGTCTCCTTTGTTCTCCAAGCCGGGGTTCTCCAGGCCGGCGGCTTCGCGGTAGGCCTGCTTGCCCGCCTCGACCGCGGCCTGGAACTGATCAATCTGACGGTTGACCGCCTGGCGGCTGCGGTCGGCGATGTCGGTGGCCTGTTCGCGCATGGTGGTGACGCGCTGGTTCATCTGCTGGCGCACCTCGCCAGCCCGACGCTGCATGAGATCGCGGCTCTCGTCCGCCTTGCTGCGCAGCAACTCGCGCGTCTTTTCGCCCGACTGCGGCGCGTAGAGCACCCCGGCCAGCGCCCCCAGACTCAAGCCGACCAAAAACCACAATCCACGGGATTCCGCCATGGCTCAATTCTCCTGAGGCGATGCTAACACCCCGGACCCCGCATTTCAATTAACGGACGCGGCATCGCCGGAGTTGAGCGGTATTTCGCCGGGCACCTCGCGCAGGCGCCGCCAGAGGGTTCGTGCGCGAGCGGCGGGGAGCACTTGCGCCAGATCCTCGGGCGAGGCCGCGCGCACCGCGGCGAGACTGCCGAAGCGGGCCAGGAGCTTGCGCACGGAGGCGGGGCCGACGCCGGGCACGGCGAGCAGCTCGGAGCGCAGCGTGGCCTGGCCGCGGCGCCGGCGGTGGAAGGTGATGGCGAAGCGGTGGGCCTCGTCGCGCAGGAGCTGGAGGGTGCGCAGCGGCGCGGGATCGAGGCGCAGCGGCGAGGACTCGCGGCCGAGGACATAGACCAACTCCTCGCGCTTGGCCAGGCTGGCGAGCGGCAGCGAACCGAGGCCGAGGTCGAGCAGCGCCTTGTGGGCGGCGTGGAGCTGGCCGATGCCGCCGTCAATCAGCACCAGGTTGGGCAACGGCGCACCCTCGGCGAGGCGGCGCTGGTAGCGGCGGCGGACGACTTCCTCGAGCGAGCGGAAATCGTCCACGGCATTGACCACGCCGCGGAGCTTGAATTTGCGGTAGTCGGAGCGGCGCAAGGCGCCGGCGTCCCACACCGTCATCGCGGCGACGGTTTCGGCACCCTGGAAGTGGGAGATGTCGAAACATTCAATCCGGCCGGGCTCGCTGCCGAGCGGCAGGGCGAGGGCGGCGGCGAGGGCCTGCCAGCCGGCGGCGGCCTGCTCGGCGGGGGCGGCGGAACGGAAGCGGCGCTGGAAGGCGAGGCGGGCGTTCTTGGCCGCCAGGGTGAGCAGGGCGCGCTTGTCACCGCGCTGGGGGACGACGATCTCGACGTGCGCGCCGCGCTGCTGCGAGAGCGCGGCGGCGAGCAGTTCGCGGTCCTCGAACTCGAGCGGGGCGGCGATGCGGGGCGGGAGGTAGGGCTGCTGGAGGTAGATCTGCTTGAGCAGGGCGCCGAGCAGCTCGCGGTCCCCGGCTTCGGGCTGGGGCAGCGCCTCCCAGAAGAACTCGCGCCGGTCCACCACGCGGCCATGGCGCAGGTGAAAGAGGCTGAGCGCGGCGCGGGCGCCTTCGCGGCAGAAGCCGATGAGGTCGGCGTCCTCGCCGCTGACGGCGTGCATTTTCTGCTTCTGCCGCAGGTCTTCGAGCACGCTGAGCAGGTCGCGCAGGCCGGCGGCGGCTTCGAAGTCCTCGCGCGCGGCGGCTTCGTCGCGGCGGCGGCGGAGGTCGCGCGCCAGGTCGCCCTGCTTGCCGGCGAGCAGGAGGCGGACGTCGGCGACCGCCTGCTGGTAGCGCTCGGGGGTGGTGAGGCCTTCGGCGCAGGGGCCGAGGCAACGGTGGATGTGGTACTCGAGGCAGGGGCGGGGATGAAAGCGGGTCAGGTCGACACGGCAGGAAGGGACGAGGAAGTGCTTGTGGATGAAATGGACGAGCCGGTAGGCGAAGCCGGCGGGAAAGAAGGGACCGAAGAACTCGGAGCCGTCGTCAGTGAGGCGGCGGGTGACGTAGACGCGGGGGAAACGCTCGCGGCTGAGACGGATGTAGGGGTAGGTCTTGTCATCGCGCAGCAGGACGTTGAAACGCGGCTGCCACTGCTTGATGAGCGTGTTTTCGAGCGCCAGCGCTTCGGCTTCGGTATCCACCACAATGCTTTCGAGGTCGGCGGCTTCGCGCAGCAGCGATCCGGTCTTGGCGGTTTCAAGCTGGCCGGCAAGGAAGTAGGTGCGGACGCGGGCACGCAGGTCCTTGGCTTTGCCCACGTAGATCACCTTGCCGCCGGCGTTCTTGAAGAGGTAAACGCCGGGCGAGGCGGGAAGCTGGCGGGATTTGTCAATCAGGTCCAAGGAGGCGGTTCCACCGCGAGTTATGTAAATTTTACCGCGCCGGCTTGACGAAACCAGGCGACGGCCGCGCCAAGTGCAGGAGATGCGCGGTGATGCGGTTTGGCAGGCGCCGTGCACAGCCGATCGTGGAGGCTATCATGCCGCTTGCAACCCGCTTCTCCTCGCCGCGCTACTTCGCATTGGCCGCGTTTGCCGTCACCGCGCTGATGGCGGGCGGCTGCACCACGAAGAACTACGTGCGGCAACAGACCACGCCGCTGATGGACCACGTCAACCAGCTGGACACGGAGACGGCGAAGAACACCAACGCCATCCGCGACGTGAACCAAAAGACACAGCAAGGCATCGCCGCGGTGGATGCGCAAACGCAGAAGGCGCTCAGCCAGGCGCAACAGACGCAAGGCCAGGCACAACAGGTGAGCAGCCAGTTGAACCAGACCTCGGGCCAAATCCGGGCGCTGGACGCGACGATGGCGAACCTGGACGATTACAAGCTGACTTCGCAGACGACGGTGCACTTCGCGCTCAACAAGGCGGAACTGACGCCGGAGGCGAAGCAGATCCTCGACGGCGTGGTGTCGCAGGTCCAGAACAACCCGCACGGGATCCTGGAAGTGCAGGGCTACACCGACACCACCGGGCCGAAGGCGTTCAACGACAGGCTGAGCCAGGAGCGGGCGAACGCGGTGGTGCGCTACCTGGAGGCGAATGACATCGCGCCGCACCGGATTTACCTGATCGGGCTGGGCGAGAACCGGCCGGCGGAGTCGAACGCGACGCTCAAGGGGCGGCAGTTCAACCGCCGGGTGGACATCAAGCTGCTGACCGACAACCTGGGCGGTGGCGGCAGCGGGAAGTAGCGGCTTCGCTCCGCGCCTGGATTATTCTGCTCAGGTGCGGATTGAGGAACATCAGCCGCTGGGGCAGCGAACCACGCTGGGCGTAGGCGGCCCGGCGCGGTTCGCGGCCGAAATCGCGGCGGAGGCGGAGATCCCGGAGGCGGTGGCGTGGGCGCGCGGGCGCGGGCTGGCGTGGCTGGCGTGGGGCGCGGGCAGCAACCTGCTGGTGAGCGATGCCGGGTTCGGCGGGCTGGCGGCGCACATCGCATTGCGCGGGGTGCGGTTCGGAGACGGCGGCGAGGTCGAGGCGGCGGCGGGCGAGGATTGGGACGCGCTGGTGGCGGCGTGCGTCGCGCGCGGCTGGGCGGGCATCGAGTGCCTGAGCGGGATCCCGGGCACGGTGGGCGCGACGCCGGTGCAGAACGTGGGCGCGTACGGGCAGGAAGTGGGCGAGGTGCTGGAGCGGGTGCGCGCCTGGGACACGCAGCGCGAGGCATGGGTGGAACTGGGCGCGAAGGAGTGCGGCTTCGGCTACCGGGCCAGCCGGTTCAACGGCGCGGATCGCGGGCGGTTCGTGGTGGCGTCGGTGACGCTGCGGCTGCGGCCGGGCGGGGCGGCGACGGTGCGGTATCCGGAACTGCAGCGGTGGCTCGGCCACCTTTTGCTTGCGCCGCCCTCCCGCTGGTCGGGCTGTGGCCGTGCTTCGATCCCCGGCAACGGACGCCCGCTGGCGCTCGGGGCGTCTTCAAGTTGCCGCGTCAGGCTGGGCGGCGGGGCGACTTCGCTGGAAGCGACGCGGGCGGCGGTGGTGGCGCTGCGGCGGAGCAAGGGGATGGTGCTGGACGCCGCCGATCCGGACAGCCGCAGCGCGGGGTCGTTCTTCAAGAACCCGATCGTGGCGGAGGCGGACGTAGAGACCATCGCGCGGGCGGCGGGCGAGGAGCCGCCGCGGTTCGCCGCGGGCGATGGACAGGTGAAGGTTCCGGCGGCGTGGCTGATCGAGCGCGCGGGGTTCGCGAGGGGCTTCCGGATCGAGGGCAGCCGGGCGCGATTGTCCAGCAAGCATGTGCTGGCGATCGTCAACGACGGTGGCGCGAGCGCGGCGGAGGTAGAGGCGCTAGCGCGGCGGATTCAAGACGCGGTGGCGGGGCGGTTTGGGGTGGAGTTGCAGCGCGAGCCGGAAGGGGTGGGCTCGGGTGGGTAGCCTCTCCCTGGCGCCCCATGCGCCCGTGCGCCCTACGTAGGCTGCTTCGCGAAGGCACTGATTACAACTTGTAGGGCCTCGTGTCGGTCCGCCCTGCGGGCCTTGTCATTCGAGCCTTTCTCAATCGCGCTTGCGTAGCTGCTGGCGGGGCTGCCATCTCGCGAGGCCGGGTCCCTAAGCTTCTCGTCCACGGCATGCGCGAACTCGATGAGCGCCTTCGACAGCGCGCGTTCTGACCTCCTGGAGATTTCGACGTTAGCCAGCTGCGTGCCGATTGCAACGAAGAGGCTGTAAAAATCGGCCCGATTGCTCCAGCGTGGGGCGTCGCCGATGCGCGGGAAGAGACGCCGCACGGTGTCGAGTGTGCTCCCGAAGGTGCGGCGCACGCGCTGCTGCTCCGGAAACTCTTCCTCGAATTGTTCGTATTTCTGGTAATACTCATCGAGGATACGTGCGCTGCCCCCCTGCGGACCGTGGAGAAGCCCAATCAGGAGGTCGCTCATCATTTCAATATCGGCCATGCGCCGGATTGAAGCCGGCGTGACTATCCGGTTAACCGCCCAGTACTCGTCGTTCGCTAATTCCTCGGAGAGCCTCGCGAATGGTCCGTGGAAGGTCGCGTTTCTCAGTTCCTGCGCCTTGAGGGGCATCGCGAATTTGTTGAGGCGCTTGAACACGTCCTCAACCTGGGAGACGTCCTCTGTGTAGAGGAAGCGCACGCAAATCTCGTACTGGAAGAACGCCTTCCGCCTTTCGTCCCTGATCTCGGAAAAAGACCACATGTAGTGAGGCGACTTCTCGGTGAGCTGATCGAGGAGAAATGAGTTGTTATCTTCTCCGAAGGTCTGGTCGTCCGTCCTTTCGATACCAATGAACTGCAGGATAGTCCTGAGCCGCTGCTGGCCGTCGACGACCCCGTATTGTTCGGTGCCGTCGGGCGCCGTCGTAACTTGGACGTAAACTTCGGGGATTGGAATGTCCAGTAGGATTGACTCGATAAGCGCGCAGCGCTGCTTTGCGGTCCATACGGGCTTGCGCTGAAATGGGGGGCGCAGCTCGAGCCGGCCTCCGCGGTAGTGATCCTGGAACCATGAGATTGATTGAGGACGTGGCGTGTGTTTCATTTTGGCTCTCAATGCGCGAGGCTCTCGCGTAGCTCCGAGAGACTGTAGAGGTGGTATAGCTCAGCGTGACGCCAAGTCCGGTAAAGCCTAGCCTTTATGCTTTCGTGCCGGCGCACGACGTGCGCGCTTGCCTTCTTTAGGGCGTTGAACCACTGGGTGCTGCGGGCGAGGAGCGGGTCGACCCTCGGGCCGAAGATCTGCCTGTCGAGGGTGATGTCCGTTGGGGAAACCCACCCGGTGTAAACTTCATTGCGGCGCGCCGCAATCCACGGGCCTAGGTTGCTAACGCCCCTCGGGTAAACGGCCTCGAGGAGCGCCTGCCAGATCGCGTCGAATGCACTGGCGCTCACCACGAGGAGATCGAGGTCAGACGTTTCGCGGAAGGCGCGGAGGCGCGCCCGTGGCTTAAGGCTGAAGCCGAGCCTTCCGCTTCCGACGAGCCGGATGTCAGCAGGCGCGGCTTCGAGTTCGGCGGCGAGTGAGCGCCGGAACGCGCTCCACGCGTTTGAGTCGGCGTCGAATGCGAATGGCACCGCGTCGTCGGTGAGGCATGGAGCCAGCATCTCGGCGTCGCTTCGCCGCTCGATCATCTCCCGGAACTCGCTGGGGGTCATTGCGCTATGTCCAGCGTGACGCAGTATACCGGATATCGGCAGCGCGGCGCAGCGCTGTCGCGCTGGACTGCGCGGGCGCGCAGTACCCGGCGCGGTTGCGGCTAGCGTAGCCCCGGAAGATCCGCGAGCTTGGGAACGGCGGCCGTCGCCGCTTGAAAGAACTTTGCTCTCCTCTCGACGCCTATGCAGTGTAGCCCGAGCGCCGTTGCGGCAGCGACGGTAGAGCCTGCGCCCGTGAACGGGTCGAGGATCACGCCCCTGCCGAGCGGAAGGACGGCCCATACGAGCTGGCGCATGAGCTCCTGGGGCTTAAGGCTCGGATGCCCGCCCACTCGTCTCTCCTCTAGCGATGTGCGCCGGCTTGGGATTACGTCGAGGAAGGGCGAGCCGCTCCGCGAGCGTCGGAGCGCGCCGGTCCCGTGGTCCTTGAGGCAGTCAGCGACGGTCCTGCCTGGGGGCAATGCCTTTCTGAGGATTCCCCACGGTTCGTGACAGCCTCTAGGAAGGGAGCAAACGTCCGGGAATTCGGATTCCGCCCCTTTGGGCCGGTCTCCTCCCCGGAAGGTGCGGACCACCCGCACGATCTGGCCGCGGAACTCCAGGCCGCCGGCGACAAGCGCAGCGTAGACGAGCTGACAGAGGAAGGGGTTGCAGGCGATTAGCACGTGACCTCCGGGCTTCAGGACGCGCTCCGTCTCTCTTGCCCATTCCGTGAAGAATTCGGAAATCCGTTCCCTCTCGCCAACGTTGAGGGCGGTGAATCTCGGCAGCGGCTGGCGCGAGGAGCCGTCGAAGCTGGGCGGAAGCCGCCAGATCCCTCCGTTGCCGCCTTCCATCTTCTGCAGCTGGTCGACATCGTACTCCTTGAGGCCGTATGGCGGGTCCGTGACGACCCCGTGGACGCAGCTACTCGGGAGCCCGCGCATCCATGCCATACAGTCGGCGTGCACTAAGAGCGACTCGCCCACGAAGGTGTGGCGGTACCCGTCCGTGAAGTAGGGCGCGACGCTTCCGCCGGGCCGCGGAGTTGGCGCGGGGATGCGGGGTGCGCCGTTCCCTCGTGCGGCGGGGTCTGCGGCTCGCGGGGCGCGTCGAGCGGGCCTGCCATTGGGCGGCGTCTGGTTCTTCGATGGCATTTCGCCTAGCAGGCGCGTCGCTGGTAGCCGTTCTACCGACCGGCAGGCGGGGCCCGCCGGCTAAGAGGGTACCAGAACACGGGTGGCTGGCAGCTAGAGCTTTTTGGCGATGGACTTGGCTTGGGTGAAGAGGAGGAGGTAGTCGGGGCCGCCGGCTTTGCTGTCGGTGCCGGACATGTTGAAGCCGCCGAAGGGGTGGGCGCCGACCATGGCGCCGGTGCACTTGCGGTTGAGGTAGAGGTTGCCGACGTGGAACTCCTCGGCGGCCTGCTCCAGCTTCCTGGGATCGCGGGTGTAGACGGCGCCGGTGAGGCCGTACTCGGTGTTGTTGGCGATGGCGAGGCCTTCCTCGAAGCTCTTGCACTTGATCACGGCCAGCACCGGAGCGAAGACTTCTTCCTGCGCCAGGCGGGCGGTGGGCTGGATGTCGGCGATGATGGTGGGCTCGACGAAGAAGCCGGCGGCGTCGCCGCGGCCGCCGCCATGGACCAGGCGGCCCTCCTGCTTGCCGATCTCGATGTAGCGCAGGGTGTTGTTGAGCGAGCGCTCGTTGATGACCGGGCCCATGTAGTTGGCGGGGTCGGCGGCGTCGCCGACCTTGATCTTCTTGGCGCGCTCGGCGAGAGCGGCGACGAAGCGGTCGTAGATCTTCTCGTGCACGATGGCGCGGCTGCAGGCGGAGCACTTCTGGCCCTGATAGCCGAAGGCGGAGACGGTGACACCCTCGATGGCGGCGTCGAAGTCGGCGTCCTCATCCACCAGGATGGCGTCCTTGCCGCCCATCTCGAGCACGGTGCGCTTGATCCACCTCTGGCCCTTGGGAGTTTCGGCGGCCTTGCGGTTGATGTCGAGGCCGACCGTCTTGGAACCGGTGAAGGAGATGAAGCGGATGCGCGGATCCACCACCAGCGCCTCGCCGACGGTTGAGCCGCCGCCGGTGACGAAGTTGACCACGCCGGCGGGCAGGCCGGCCTCCTCCAGCACCTCGACGAACTTGGCGGCGATGGTGGGCGAGTCGCTCGAGGGCTTGAGCACGACGGTGTTGCCGGCGACGAGGGCGGCCGAGGTCATGCCGGCGGTGATGGCCATGGGGAAGTTCCAGGGTGGGATGACCGCGCCGACACCGAGCGGGATGTAGACCATGCGGTCGTGCTCGCCGGGGAGCTGGGTGACGGGCTGGGGGCCGGAGAGGCGAAGCTGCTGGCGGCCGTAATACTCGAGGAAGTCGATCGTCTCGGCAATGTCGGCGTCGGCTTCGGGCGCGGTCTTGCCGACCTCATAGGTGAGCCAAGCGGAGTAGTAGGCCTTGCGGCGACGGAAGATGTCGGCGGCGCGGATGAGGATCTCGACCCGCTTTTCGGGCTTGGACAGGCGCCAGCACTCGAAGGTGAGGGCGGCGGCGGCGATGGCCTCGCGGGCGGCGTCGGGGGTGTTTTCCTGGTGGACGCCGACGACTTCGGAACTGCGCGAGGGGTTGTGGGACTTGAACTTCTTCTCGCTGCGCACGCGGCGGTCGCCGATGCGGTTGTCATATTCGCGGCCGAGCTCGGCACGCACCTCGGCCAGGGCGGCTTGGTAGCACTGGCGGTTCTCGGGACGTGAGAAATCGGTCAGCGGCTCGTTGCGGAACTCGGGGAGGTGGGCCACGTCCGGCGTGGCAGGAGCAGCGGTATCAGCGAGGGCCATAGAATCCATTATAAATCTCGAAACATCGGCGCCCCGTCAGGGTTGAAGGTGGCAGCACAGGGGGCAAGCAATGCAGGGGGCGAGACGGCAGGGCGGGTGGACGGCGGGAGTTGTGCTTGCGTTGGCGGCCAGCGCGATGGCACAGGCGGCGGCGCCGGGCGGCAACGGCGTGGCGCGGCTGAGCTGGCGCGCGGGAGAGGTCTCCGTCCAACGCGGCGCGGCCGGCGGCCAGGCGGCGGAGACCGCAGCCTGGACGCCGGGCGGCGTCAACACACCGCTGTTGGCGGGCGACCGGGTGGCGACGGCGGCGGGCGCGCGGGCGGAGATCGCGCTCGACTACGCCGACTTTCTGCGGCTGGACGGCGACGCGCAGGCGACGCTGCTGACGCTGCGGTGGGACGATTTGCAGGCGTCGGTGGAGCACGGCTTGGCCGATTTCGCAGTGCTGCGCGGAGCACGGGCGAGCGCCGAGATCGACACACCGCTGGCCGCGGTGCGGCCGCGGGGCGAGGGCGTGTTCCGCATCGAGGTGAATTCGGACGATCAGACGGTGATCACCGTACGATCGGGCGCGGCGGACGTTGCGACGGCACACGGCAGCGCGGTGGTGCGCGCCGGGGAGACGATGACGGTGGTGGGCGCGAACGATCCGCAGTACCAGATCGTGGACGCAGCGCCGGCGGATGGTTGGGACGCCTGGAACGCGGCGCGCGACCGGCGCATCGTTGCCGGCTCCAGTCGCCTCGCGGCGCTACTCAGCCAGCGGCGCTAGGTCGCGCCAGTTGCGGCCGGCGCCGACTTCGACGCGCAGGGGGACGGCCAAATCGGCGACGTGCTCCATTTCGCGGCGGACGGTGCGGGCGAGCGCGGGGGCTTCGGCTTCCGGGACTTCGAACACCAACTCGTCGTGGACCTGCAGCACCATGCGGGCGCGATGGGCGGCGAGCAGGGGGCGCAGGCGGATCATGGCCAGCTTGATCAGGTCGGCGGCGGTGCCCTGCAGCGGCGAGTTGATGGCGGTGCGCTCGGCGAAGCCGCGGAGGGCGGGATTACGGGCGTCGAGGTTGGGGATGGGGCGGATGCGGCCGAAGAGGGTGCGGACGCGGCCCTGGCGGCGCGCGGCATCGAGCTCGCGCTCGATGTAGGCGCGAACGCCGGCGTAGCGCTCGAAGTAGCGCTGGATGAAGCGCGCGGCCTCGGCTTGGGGGATGCCGAGCTGGCGCGCCAGGCCGAAGGCGGAGAGGCCATAGACGATGCCGAAGTTCACCGCCTTGGCGCGGCGGCGGTGCTCCTCGCTGAGCATCAGCGGCGGGACGCCGAAGACTTCCGAGGCGGTGAGGCTGTGAATGTCGTCGCCGCGGCGGTAGGCGGCGAGCAGGAGCGGGTCCTGGCTGAAGTGGGCGAGCAGGCGCAATTCAATCTGGGAGTAGTCGGCGGCGAGCAGGAGATGGCCGGGCGCGGGAACGAAGGCGGCGCGGATCTCGCGGCCGATCTCGCTGCGGATGGGGATGTTCTGCAGGTTGGGGTTGGTGCTGGCAATGCGGCCGGTGGCGGCGCCGGTGAGGACAAAGGTGGTGTGAAGGCGGCCGGTGGCGGGCGAGATCAGCGGCGGGAGCGCATCGGCGTAGGTGGACTTGAGCTTGGAGGACTGGCGGTACTCGAGGATGGGAGCGATGACGGGGTGATCGAGATCTTCCAGGACCTCGGAGGCGGTGGAGAACGACTTGGTCTTGCCGCGGCGGGCGGGGGCGGGCAGGCCGAGCTGGGTGAAGAGCACGCCGGCGAGCTGCTGGGGCGAGTTGAGGTTGAAGCGAGTGCCGGCGAGCTCGAAGACCTTTTCCTGGAGCTCCTGGCAGCGGCGGTCGAGGTCGCGTGAGAGGGCGGCGAGGGGTTCCGGTTCGAGCTTGACGCCGGCGGCTTCCATGTCCTCGAGCACGGCGAGCACGGGCAGGTCGAGATCGCGGTAGACCGGCCACTGGCCGGAGGCTTCGGCGCGCGAGCGCAGTACGGGGGCGGCGGCTGCGACAACGCGGGCGGCCTGACCGGCGTCAGCGGGAGCGGGCAGGTGCAGGCGCTGGGCGACGGCGGCGAGCGAGTAGTCGCCGGCGGTAGGGTCGTCGAGGTAGGCGAGAAGGGAGACGTCGTCGAGCGCGGCGGGGTCGCGCGCGGGTTGAGGCAGGCCGCAGGCGGCGAACCGGGGGCGGTCGGCCTTGGCGTCGGCAAGCTGCCAGCGGTGGCCGGGGGCGGCGAGGGCGGCGGCGAGGGCGGGCAGCGCGGCGGCGGCGACCAGGCCGGAGTCATTGCCGGCGGCGGCGCCAAGCTCGTCGTCCTCCCTGCCCCAGGCAAGGGCGACGGGGGCGCCGGCGGCGAGCAGCACCGCCATGGCGGCGGCATCGAGCCCGGCGCTGGGGGCTTCGAGATGCAACTCGGGCGGCGGGAGCTCGCCGGGCGCGGGCAGGGCGCGCAGCAGGTGGTGGAAGTCGAGTTCGGCGAAGAGCGCGC
>JAKAOE010000454.1 GCA_021823305.1 Acidobacteriota bacterium | reverse complement strand
TGCCGGCGCCGCCACAGGCGGAACAGGTGCGGGCGACGGAGAAGAAGCCCTGCTGGAAGCGCACCTGGCCGCGGCCGGCGCAGGTGGAGCAGGTGGCGGGCGGGGCGCCGCCGCGGGTACGCCGGCCCTGGCAGGCGTCGCACACCTGCAGGCGCTGAAAGTGGATTTCCGGCTCGACGCCGTGCAGCGATTGCTCGAAGGTGATCTCGAGGTCGTAGCGCAGGTCGCCGCCGCGCTGCGCGCCGCGCCGGGAGCGGCGCCCGCCCCCGAACAAGTCGCCGAACCCGAAGAAGTCGCCGAAGATGTCGCTGAAATCGGCGAACTGGGTGGGGTCGAACCCGCCGCCGTTGCCGCCCACGCCGGCGTGGCCGAAGCGGTCGTACTGGGAGCGCTTCTGCGGATCGGCGAGCACGCTGTAGGCCTCCGACGCCTCCTTGAAGGCCTCCTCGGCCTCCGGGTTGTCCTGGTTGCGGTCGGGATGGTGCTGCATCGCGAGGCGGCGGTAGGCGCTCTTGATCTCGCCTTCGCCGGCGTCGCGGGCCACGCCCAGCACTTCGTAATAATCGCGCTTGGCCATCCGGGCTAGGCCTTCCGGCGGGCGACGCGCACCATCGCCGGACGCAGCAGGCGCTCGCGCAGGCGGTAGCCGCGCTGCAGCTCGGCCAGGATCGTGCCTTCGGGGGCAGCGTCAGTGTCGGCCATCTCGATGGCCTCATGGCGATGGGGATCGAAGGGCTGGCCCTCGGCTTCGATAGCCTCGACGCCGGCCTTGCGCAGCGCCTCGAGCAACTGGCGGTGGAGCAGCTCGATGCCCGTGCGCAGCTCGCCGCCACCGCCGGCGCGGGTGTGCGCCAGGGCGCGCTCGAAGCCGTCCACCACGGTGAGGAAGGGGTGCACCGCCTCGGCGGCGGCGAAACTACGCGCCTCGCCCAAGTCGCGCGCGGCGCGCTTGCGGAAGTTGTCGAGTTCGGCGAGCGCGCGCAGCCACTTGTCCTGCAACTGGTCGCGCTCCTCGACGGCGCGGCGCAACTCCTCCGCCAGGCTGGTGAGCTCGGTGGTCGCGGGCTCGGACGGCAGTTCGCGGGCGGGATCAATCGGCATGCCCTGTTCCTGGCTGCTCACGCGGTCTCTCCTTCCAGAATCCGATTACAGGTGTCGCGCACCAGCGCCACGGCGGCGAGCGCGCGCGGATACTCCATGCGGGTGGGTCCGAGGATGCCGAGCGCGCCTTCGCTGGAGTTGGCGGTGATCAGCGCCAGCTCGGAGAGCGCTTCGTCGCGCAGGGCGACGCGCACGCGCATCCAGCAGCGCGGCCCCAAGCCGCCGGCGTCCCACTCCACCGTGTCCGCCTCATCCTCGTCCATGCCGGTGAGCAGGCGCAGCCAGCGCTCCTTCTGGCTGAGGCGCTCCAGCGCCTCGCCCAGCTTCTCCCCCTCCAGCGCCACGGCCAGATGCCCGGTGCCCTGGTAATAGACCTCGCCCGCCCCTTCCAGCTCGAGCACGCCGCAGTGGGCGAGCACCAGCACGCGCTTCAGCAGGGCGTTGTAGGCGGCGCGCTCCTCTTCCACCCGCAGTAGCAGCTCGCGGCGGATGCGCGACAGCGTCCAACCGCTAAAGCGCTGATTGAAGTAATTGCCGGCAGCGTCGAGTTCGGCCTGAGTGTAGGGCTCGGGCACCAGATTGACGCGCTCGCGCGCGCGGCCGTCCGCCGCCACCAGAACGGCGAGCACGCGGCGGCCGGAAAGGCGGAAAAAGCGCAACTCCTTCAGCCCGGCGTCCCGCCAGGGCCGCACCGCGACCAACCCGACCTGGTGGCTGAGATCGCTGAGGAACTCGGAGGCGCGCTGCCAGAGCGTGGCTTCGTCGGCGGCATCGCGCAGGGCGCGCTCCAACCGCTGCGCCTCGGCCTCATCGGCCAGCGGACGGGGCAGCGACTGGCGCTGCAGCCACCACTGCATCGCCTTGGAGGTGGGCATGCGGCCGGCGGAGGTGTGGGGCTGGTTGAGGTAGCCGTCGCGTTCCAAGCCGGCAAAGACGTGGCGGATGGTAGCGGAACACGCCCCCAAGGGGTGGCGCTCCGCCAGCGTACGCGAGCCGACCGGCGCGCCGGTCCGCCAAAATACCTCCAGCAGCTCCTCTAAAATGGCCGCTTCGCGCCCGCCCAGCAGGCCCGCAGCGGGCTCGTGGACAGTGTCCCGCACGATGGAATTATAACAATTCGGCCAGACGGCGATGCGGCCGCTGCTGCGCCTCGGCCACGGCGGCGTAGGTGAGCGCGCCCTGGTGGGTGTTGACGCCGGCGGCCAAGCCGGCATCGCGGCCGACCGCGTCGCGGAATCCATGGTCGGCGAGCAGGCGGACATAGGTGAAGGTGGCGTTGGTCAGCGCCAGGGTCGAGGTGCGGGGCACGGCGGCGGGCATGTTGCTCACGCAGTAGTGCACCACGTCGTGCAGGACGTAGGAGGGATGGGTATGGGTGGTGGGGCGGGCGGTCTCGATGCAGCCGCCCTGGTCAATCGAGACATCGACGATCACCGCGCCGCGCTTCATCCGCTTGACCATGTCGGTGCTGACCAACTTGGGCGCGCTGGCGCCGGGGATGAGTACGGCGCCCACCAG
>JAKAOE010000453.1 GCA_021823305.1 Acidobacteriota bacterium | reverse complement strand
AGCAGGCTGCGCAGCTCGATCTCGGCCTGCCGGGCCGAGTCCGTCCCCGGGTAGTTTCTGACCAGCGCCCGCAGCTCGCTGATGGCGGCTGTCCGCTCGCCCTGGTTGGACAGGCAGATGCCCTTGTTCAACTCCGCCTGCGGCGCCTTGGAGCTGTCCGGGTACTGCTCGATCACCGCGCTGAAGCGGTCCACGGCCTCGCTGTACTGGTGCCGCTGCATGAACATCGTGCCCAGGTAATACAGCGCGTCGGGAATCTGCGGATCGTTCGGATACTGGCGGATAAACCGCGCCAATTCGCCCAGCGCCGCCCGGTTGTTGTTTTGAAAATCGCTCAGGGCCGTTTGATAGGCTTGCAGCGCCGTGGGCGCCCCCGCAGCTCCGCCTGCGCCCCCGCCGGGCGTGCCGGACGCGAGGCTGTCGCTGGCGCCGCCATTAAGCCCGCCGGCATTGGAGGCAGGCGCGACGGACGGGGCCGGAATGGTCTGCTGCATCTGGTGCACCTGCTGCAGCGTCTTGTCCATGCGCTTCAGATGCGCTTCGAGCGCCGCCAGCGTGTCCGACAGCGCCTGAAACTGCTTGCTGAAATCGTTCTGACGCTGGGAGGCGATCACCTGTGCGCCACTGATCGCGTTCTGGATGGACATCAACTGGCTCGACAGCTTGTTGACGGTGTCGGTGTTTTCCGTCACCAGCCCCTGGATCATCCCGATCTGTGTATTGAAGCTCTTCTGCAGGTCGGCGATCTGGTTGAGCAGCAGGCTCACCGTTTGCTGCAACTGGATGATGCCCTTGTCTTCCGCCGCAGCCGGGCGCGCCGCCGCACTCAGCAGCGCCAAACCCGCCAGCAAGACCACCGCGATGCCACGCTTACGCATAATCATGCCTCCTCCGGCAGACAGGCACAGGCAGCCGGGATTGGGACCATTGTACGCCCGCCATCGGACGAAAAAACGCCGGGGCGCCGCACGGCGCCCCGGCGAATCCCTCAGTTCGCGCGGCCGGCGGCGAGGCCGGCGGCCGGCGCTGAGCGGCGGTTATTGACCTTGGACAAAATGGCCGCGCCGGTTGCGCTGATAGCACTCCGACGTGGTCTCGGTGCAGAACGGGTCTTCCTTGCCCACGCTCTCGGTTGTGATGCGGCTCGCGTCCACACCCTGCGAGACCAGGTAGTTCTTGACCGCGTCGGCGCGGCGGTGGCCCAAAGCCATGTTGTACTCGGCGCTGCCGCGGGCATCGCAATGGCCGATCACCTCGACATCAATGTTGGGGTTCGCCTTCAGGTAGGCCGCGTCGGCATCGAGCGCCTGTTGGGCGTCGGGGCGAATGTCGCTCTTGTCGAAGTCGAAGAACGCGTCGTGCACGCTCTCGGCGAAGGTGGGCGCCGGTGCGGCCGCCGGGGGGGGCGGAGGCGGCGGGGGCGGCTGGGTGACGGAGACTCGCACCGAATCGTTGGCGGTCTGCCCGTCCGAGCCGGTGGCCACCACCTGGTAGTCGGTGGACTCGGTCGGCGAGACGGTCTGGCTGCCGTTGAGGTCCACCGCGCTGCCGTTGAGCTCCACCTTGACCGCGTTGCTCGAGGTCCAGCTGAGCGTGGATGACGAACCGCTCTCGATGGACGTCGGGTTGGCGTTCAACGTCACGGTGGGCGCCGGCACCGGCTTGGGCGCCGGGGCCGGCACTGGCGGCGGCGGCGCGGCTTTGTGGCCGCAGCCCGCCAGGCCCAAGCTGAACAACAAGGCCGAAGCGGCGGTAACTGCAGTCAAGAGATAACGTGAAGACGACTGCTTCATAGGTTTCCTTCTCCCCTCCCTGGTAAAAAAAGTTGCTGCCCGCGTTCCTGGTTCAATGCCACGACCAGTTGGGCATCTCGTTGCTGCCCTTGCTGGTCAACTGTTCCGGTACCGATCCGTCTGCCGCCACAGTGAAGATTTGCGTTCGATACGGTGCCCCCGATTCGAACACGATATGCCGGCCGTCTGGCGCCCAACTGGGAAAGTCGTTGCGCTCCTCATTATGTGTCAACTGGACATACTTCTGCTGGCCAAAGTACCACAAATAAATATCGGACGCGCCGCTGTCCTCCCCGCCCCCTTCCCGCACCCAGGCGAAGGCCAGGGACAAGCCGTTGGGCGACCAGGAGGGACTGACCGCGTACCCGCCCAGAGGCAGCCGCTGCTGGTCGCTGCCGTCCGCATTCATGATGTAAATTTGCGGCAGGCCGATCCGGCTGCTGACGAACGCGATCTGGCCCTTGCTGCCCGGCGGCGGCTTGGGGTTCCAGGCCGGGGCGAAATTGTCGTAGCCATGCGAGTACGTCAGCCGCTTCAGATCCGTGCCGTTCACGTTGATCGTGTAGATCTCGATGTTGGGGCCGCCCATGTCGGCCGCGAACGCGAGCTTCTTGCCGTCCGGCGACCAGGCCGGCGTTTCCGCCATCCCCTTGTACGTCGGAAACGGCAGCAGGCGGTTGGTGAGCAGGGAGAGCAGCTTGATCTGAGGCTCCCCGCTCGCCGAACTCATGAACGCCAGCTTGGTGCCGTCCGGCGAAATCCTGGGGGAATACGCGATGGAGTGCAGGTTGGTCCGCTGGCGCTGGTTGTGGCCGTCGTAATCCATCGTC
>JAKAOE010000452.1 GCA_021823305.1 Acidobacteriota bacterium | reverse complement strand
ATCGGAGGAGGCCAGCAGCCGCTGCATGTCGCCGGTTTCCGCCGAAAGGCCGAGCAGGCCGGCTTCGTGGTTGAGGCCGCGGTTGAGCGCCTCGGGCGTGAGGCCGCGGTGGCGCAGCAGGAAAAGCGGCACGCCGGGATCGAGATCGCCGCTGCGCGTCGCCATCACCAATCCGCCGAGCGGGGTGAAGCCCATGGTCGTATCCAAACTGCGGCCGGCGCGGACGGCGGTGAGGCTGGCGCCGGCGCCGAGGTGCGCCACCACGATGCGCGCGCGCGCCAGCGCCGGATCGGTTTCCCGCAGCGCCGCCAGCACAGATTCGCACGAAAGGCCGTGGTAGCCGTAGCGCCTGAGGCCGAGCGCGCTCCAGGCGGCAGGCAGGGGCAGCGTGCGTGCGGCCTGGGGCAGCGCGGCATGGAAGGCGGAGTCGGAGCAGGCGATCTGCGCCGCCTGCGGAAAGGCGGCGGCGGCGGCCGCCGCGGCGGCCAGCGCCTGCGGCAGGTGGTCGGGGGCAAGCGGCTCGAGGCGGCGCAGTCCGGCGAGCTGCGCGGCGTCGAGACGGCGCGGCGCGTCCCAGTCGAGCGGCGCGACCAGGCGGTGGCTGACGGCCGCCGGCGGCGGCAAGGGCAGCCGGGCGGCGGCGGCGGCGAAGGCGGCGCTGAACGCGGCGGGCGCTTCCAGGCCGGGAACGCGCGCCTCGCTCAACCGGTTGCGGCCCTCAAACAGCGCCAGCTTGAGGCTGGAGGAGCCGGTGTTGACTGCCAGGACGCGCATGTACACCTGAGTGTACAATACGGCCATGGCCACGATCAGCATCACCGAGTTCCGGCGCCAGTGCCTCACGCTGCTCGAAAAACTGCCGCGCGAAGGGCTGGTGGTGACCAAGCGCGGCCGCCCGGTGGCGCGGGTGGAACGCGTCCGCCGCGACCCCAGGGAACTGATCGGCTGCTGCCGCAATCTGGTCGTTAACCCCAAGGACGACCTCTTTACGACCGGCATCAAATGGGATGCTGAATCTTGATACCCATGTCCTGCTGGCAGTTGCCGCGGATCGGCTCACGCGGCAGGAACAGTCGCTGCTGAGGCGGGTCCCGCGGTGGGGCATCTCCGCGATCGTTCTGTGGGAGATGGAAATGCTGCATCGCAAGGGCCGCATCCGGTACTCGGTGGATGACCCCGAGGTCGCCGCGCTGCTGGCAACAGTGCACATCTGGCCGATTGACACGCAGGTCTGCCTCTGCCTGCGCGACCTCGACTTCCGCTCCGACCCGGCCGACGAGATCATCGCCGCCACCAGCCTGGCCCACCGCGTGCCGCTGGTGACACGCGACGCGAGGCTGCGGCGCTCGCGCGTGGTGCGCTTCGCCTAAGCCGGACGGTGGGCGCCGCGCGGGCTGAGGTAGTAGTGCACCGCCGGGGTGATGATGAGCGAGAGCACCATGGAGATCACGATGCCGCCGATGACGGCGATGGCGAGCGGCTGCAGCATCTCGGCGCCGGCGCCCAGGGCGAGCGCGAGCGGCAGCATGCCGGCGATGGCGGCGATGGCGGTCATGGCGATGGGGCGCAGGCGGCGGCGGCCGGCCTGCACCAGCGCCTCGGTGGCGTCGAGGCCCATGCGGCGGAAGGTCTGGTCGGCGTCGAGCAGCAGGATTCCGTTCTTGGCGACGATGCCCACCACCATGATCAGGCCCATGAACGAGGCCAGGTTGAAGGTGGTATGGGTGATGAGCAGGGCGAAGAGCACGCCCGAGGTGGAGAGCACCGCCGACGCCAGGATCGCGACCGGCGCGGAGAAGTCGCGGAACTCAAACAGCAGCACGATGAAGACCAGCACGATCGCCAGGATCAGCACCACGAGCAGGTCGTGGAACGACTGCTGCTGCTGGGCGTAGGTGCCGCCATAGACGACGCGGATGCCGGAGGGCAGGTGCAGGGCGGCCACCGCGGCCTGGACGCGCGCGGCGCCGGTGCCCAGGTCCACGCCCTGGAGCCGCGAGCTGACCGTCACTTCGCGCAACAGGTTATAGCGCAGGATTTCGGTCTGGCTGGGGAGCTGGGTGATGGTGGCCATCGAGCCCAGGGTGGCGGTGTGGCCGGTGGCGCTCACCAGCACGGTGTCGCGCATGGCCTGCAGCGAGGCGCGGTCGGCGGCGGGAAAGCGGATGCGCAGGGTGTAGGGCAGGTCGCCGGCGATGACCGGCATCTTGGAGGCAACGCCCTGCAACAGCGCCTTGGCGTCGGTGGCGACCTCCTGGGCGGTGAACCCGGCCCGCGCCGCCACCACCGGATTCACCTGAAAGACCACGGCCGGGCCGGAGGCGACGCTGTCCACGCCATCGTCCACGTCGACCACGCCGGGGACCTTGGCGATCGCCGCCGCCACCCGCGGCGCCCACTGGTTCAGCAGGTTGCCGTCGGGGTTGAAGAGCAGGATCTCGATCGGGCGGGGCGCGTTGGTCAGATCGCCGATGTTGTCCTGCAGGCTTTGGGTGAAGTCGATGTTGAGCTGGGGATAGGCTTTGGCGATGCGCGCGCGCGCTTCGGCGATGATGGCGTCAATGCCGCGGCTGCGGTGGTTGTGCAGCATGACCGAGATGTCGCCAGTATTGGCCTCGGTGACGGCGGCGAGGCCG
>JAKAOE010000008.1 GCA_021823305.1 Acidobacteriota bacterium | reverse complement strand
TTCGAGCGGCAGATGGGTTTCGGCGCAGCCGAAGTAGGTCGAGCCCTCGAACCGCCAGTTGGGTTGCGCCAGCGCGTACTTCACCACCGCCTCCGCTAGAGCGTTCCCGCCAGTTCCCGCTCCCAGACGTAGCCCGCCCGCCCGGTCGGCGCGCAGATCCAGGTCTCCGGCTCCGGATGCGCCACCGGCTCGAGGCCCGCGCTGCGCAGCATCGCTTCCGCCGCCGCGCGGTTGGGAATCCACCAGTTGGTGGGGTCGCCGGCATAGCTGCGCTCGATGAAGTACAGCTTGGGAAACTCCGGGCGGCGGAACGGCGAGCGGTCCCAGAAGTCGTAGTCCGGCGCCGGCGGCGCGACTTGCGCGCTGCCGCGCAGCATCGTCTGGAAGACCAATCGCCGCCGCGTCAGCCGCGCCGCCAAGTCGAGCGCGTAGAGCGGATAGCGCAGGTGATAGATCAAGCCCAGAAAGAAGACGTAGTCGAAGCGCTCGTCCAGCTCCGCCAGCGCGTACACCGAGCGGTGCTCGAAGGCGACCTCCAGGTTCAGCACGGCCGCCGCGAAGCGCGCCTGCGCCAGATAGCGCGCGTCGGCGTCAATGCCCAGCACGCGCCGCGCGCCGCGGCGTTTGCACTCCAGCGCATGAAAGCCGGCGTTGCAGCCGATGTCGAGCACGCTCAGCCCATCCAGGCGCGCCGGCAAGGCGGGGCCGATGCGGCGCCACTTGTTCGCCGGGTAGTCGCCCAAGTAGTGCCGCGGCGCGGTCGCCACGCCCTTGAGGTCGAGGTTCTGGAACCACTCCCCCAGCGCCTCCACCTGCTGCCGGATGTCCGCGCTGCTCAGCGCCGCGCTGCTCATCCCCGGTGGAGATGCCGCCATGCTCAGAACTGGTTTCATAATGCCGGGTGTTTCCGCTGCGGGAGCGCTCGTGCGGCTTTTCCTGGTGAAAAGCCGCAATCGGTCTCGTCCGGCGGTCGCGGGCACCAATTATGAAATCAGTTCCAGGCGGTTTGTTCCGCCGTTCGGCTGCGCGGCAGCGTTTGCACCAAAAGGTAGGGATCGTCGCTGACGATCGCCTCCGCGCCGGCGCGCGCGAAGCGCCGCATGCGCACCGGGCGGTTCACCGTCCACACCAGCACCCGCCAGCCCGCCTGGCGCAGGCGGCGCACGTACCAGGCGGTGCAGGAGGCCTGCTGGGGCGCGATCCACGGCACCTGGAAGCGCCGCAGGCGGCGCGGGCTGACCGGGCGCCGCAGGTTCAGGCACAGCGGCAGCTCGGGCGCGGCGGAGCGCAGCCGCACCAGCGCGGCGGGATCGAAGCTGCTCACCACGAAGCCTTGGCGCGGCGGATGGCGGCGCAGCGCCGCCGCGGTGGCCGCCGCCGCCGCCTTCTCCTTTACTTCCAGGTCGAGCCAGGCGCGCTCGCCATAGCGCTCGAGCACCTGTTCGAGGGTCGCCAGTTCGGGGTGCAGCCGCCGCAGCGCGCGCAGGGTCGCGCCAGCGATCGCCGCCGACTGGCCCCGTCCGTGGTCGAGCCGCATCTCGGCGTCGTGATGAATCACCACCCGGCCGTCGCCGCTCAGCCGCAGGTCCAGCTCCAGCCCCTCGCAGCCCGCCGCCAGGGCGCGGTCGAACGCCGCCAGCGTGTTCTCGGTTTCGCCGTACGCGGCGAGGCGGTGGCCGCGGTGGCCCAAGCGTAGGGGCAAGGGCCCCGGCTCAGCCAAGCGGCACCGCCTGATGCAGCAGCGCCTCGACCTGCGCCCGGCGCGGCAGTCCTGCCTGCGCGCCCCAGGCGGTGCAGGCGAGCGCCGCCGCGGCGTTGGCGAACGCCAGCCGCTCGGGCAGCGGCCAGCCTTCGAGCAGGGCCACGATATAGCCGGCGTGGAAGGCGTCGCCGGCGCCGGTGGCATCCACCGCGGCGACCGGGAACGCGGGCGCGGCCGCACGTTCGCCATCCGCCGACCACGCCTCAGCGCCGTCGGGGCCGCGGGTGACGACGATGGTTTGGCCGGCGCGGGCGGGCGGGAGGCCGGCCGCCGCGAATTCCTCGGGCACGATCAGATGATCTACCCACGCGAGCAGCGCCGGGGTGTGCGGGTACCAGCAATCCAGGTCGGCGATCACCGGAAGGCCGCGCGCGCGCGCCATCTCCGCCGCCCGCCGGCAGGCGGCGCCGTCCCGGCCGTCGAAGTAGAGCGCCGCCACGCCGTCGAACATAGCCGGCTCGATCTCGTCCGCGTGCACAGCGAGCTCCGGCGGCGTCCGCCAGATGACGATGCGCTCGCCCGCTCGCTGCGCGGTCAGGATGATCGCCTGCGCGCTTGCTGCGCCCGGCGCCACTCTTGCCCAGCGCAGGTCAAGCCCTTCCGCCGCCAGCGCCGCGCGCTGCCGTTCGCCGGCGAGATCGTCGCCGGTGCGCAGCAGGAACCGTGGCCGCAGCCCCAGCCGCGCGCAGCCCACCATCGCCCCGGCCGCCTGCCCGCCGGGCTGCTCGCATTTCCGCAGCAGGCGCGCCTTCCCGCCCGCTTGGGGCAGGTGGTCGAGCTCCAGCAGCGTGTCGAGGCAGCTATTGCCCAGGCCGAGAATGATCACTGCCCCAGCCTAACATCCGCGGTTGAACGAGTCGGGCGGGGCGATGCGCGGCGCGCTGCGTCGTCCTCGGCCGGCCGGGCGTCGTCACCCGCGGCGCCTGCGGGCAATTGGTGGCGCTACAATCGTGGCTGCATGGCTCCTCACCTGCCCACGTTCGATGACGTCCGCGGCGCGCGCGAGCGCCTCGCCGGCCGCATCGCCGCCACACCGGTCCTGCGCTCGCGCTCCTTGAACCTGCGTTTGGATGGCGGCGGCGGGGTCGAGGTCTTTCTCAAGGCGGAGAACTTCCAGCGCGCCGGCGCCTTCAAGTTTCGCGGGGCCACCAACCGGCTGCTGCAATTGACCGAGGACGAACGCCGCAGGGGCGTGCTCGCCTTCTCGAGCGGCAACCACGCCCAGGCGGTGGCGCTCGCCGCGCGCGACCTGGGCGTCAAGGCCGCGTTGGTGATGCCGCAGGACGTGCCCCGCGCCAAGCTCGACGCGGTGCGTGCGTTCGGCGGCGAGGTGCACCTCTACGACCGCGCCACGGTGAACCGCGAGGCTTTCGCCCAGGAGCTGCTCGAGCGCCTGGGGCGCGTCCTAGTGCCGCCTTTCGACGACGCGCGCATCATCGCCGGCGCGGGCACCGCGGCGCTCGAACTGCTGGCCGAGGCGCCCGATCTCGAGGTGCTGGTGGCTCCGATCGGCGGCGGCGGCCTGGTCTCCGGTTCCGCGCTGGCGGCCCATGGCCTCAACCCGAAGATCCAGGTGTTCGGGGTCGAGCCGGCCACGGCCGCCGACGTGAAGCTATCGCTCGAACGCGGCCAAATCACCCCCATCGCCGACAACCCCACCATCGCCGACGGCCTGCGCACGGTGCAGCCGGGCGAGCTCACCTTCGCGCTGATGCGCGAGCACCTCGCCGGGGTGGTCACGGTCACCGACGCGGAGATGGTGGAGGCGGTCAAGCTGCTGCTGCTGCGGCTCAAGATCCTGGTCGAGCCCTCGGGCGCGGTGGGCGTCGCCGCGCTGCTCAAGGGCGCGCTGCCGCGCTTCCGCCGCATCGGGGTGATCCTCAGCGGCGGTAACATGGACGCCGGCGCGCTGGCCGGCATGCTCAACCATGCCTGAGGCCTCACCGCCGCGCGCCGCGCCGGGCGACTTTCTCGCCGCCGAGCGCACCTTTCTGGCCTGGATCCGCACCGGCCTGGCGCTGATGGGCTTCGGCTTCGTGGTCGCGCGCTTCGGGCTGTTTCTGCGCGAGCTGCAGGTGACCGCCGACCTGCACTCGCCGCAGTCTTCCAGCGGGCTTTCGCTCGCCTTCGGCACCGTGCTCATCGCCCTGGGCGTGCTGGCGATCCTGCTCAGCCTGTGGCGGCACCTGCGCATGGTGCGCGAGCTCAACACCGGCACGGGCGACACCTGGCGCAGGCCCTCGTTTACCGCCGTCGTCATCTCCATCCTGCTGGCCGGCGGCGGCGTGGCGCTGGCCGTCTATCTCCTCCTCGCCCGCGGCCTGCGCGCGTGACCCGGCGCGCCGGTATGCGCCACATTCTCGTGATAATTGTCACAATGTTGTGATAATTGGACGAGGCTCGTTTTTTCTCTTGACAAACTAGTGTCCTGAGTCAGAAAAAAATTTGTATTGTGTTGGGGTCACGCGCGTCTCCCGTATAAAGGAGGCGAGCATGCCTTTGGGACGCCCTACGGCGGCGATTGAGTTGAGCAAGCGGGAGCGCGAAGTTCTGGAGCAGTGGGCACGCCGGCCCAAGACCGCGCAGGCGACGGCGCTTCGCGCCCGCATCGTGCTGGGATGTGCGGCGGGCGAATACAATGGCGTGATCGCCAAGCGGCTGCATGTGTCGCTGCCTACCGTAGGCAAGTGGCGGGGCCGGTTCGCAAAGGATCGGCTGCAAGGCTTGCTGGACGAACCGCGGCCGGGAGCGCCGCGCAAGGTCGGCGACGCGGCGGTGGAACGTCTCTTGCAGCGCACCCTAGAATCCATGCCGCGGGCGGCCACCCACTGGAGCACACGTTCGATGGCGCGGGCCTCGGGCCTGAGCCAGAGCACGGTGAGCCGGATTTGGCGGGCGTTCGGATTGCAGCCGCATCGCAGCGAGGTCTTCCAGCTTTCCCAGGACCCGCTGTTTATCGATAAAGTCCGGGATGTGGTGGGGCTTTACATGAACCCGCCGGAGCGCGCTCTGGTGCTGTGCGTGGATGAAAAATCCCAGATCCAGGCGCTGGACCGCAGCCAGCCGCTGCTGCCCATGCGCCCCGGCCAGGCGGAGCGGCACACCCATGATTACGTGCGCCACGGCACGACCACGCTGTTTGCCGCACTCGACGTCGCGACTGGATTCGTCCTGGGCGACTGCCACGCCCGGCACCGCGCCCGGGAGTTTTGCCGGTTTCTGGCGCTGATCGACGCCGCCACGCCGGCCACGTTCGACCTGCACTTGATCCTGGACAACTACGCGACCCACAAAACCCCCGCCGTGCAGCGCTGGCTCGCCCAGCACCCGCGGTTTCACCTGCACTTCATTCCCACCGGATCGTCCTGGCTCAACCTGGTCGAGCGCTGGTTCGCGGCTCTCACCCAAACCCGCCTTCGCCGCAGCGCTTTTCGCGGCGTCGGCGAACTGGTAGCCGCGATCCACGAGTTCCTGGGCGAGAACAATCGCCATCCCAGACCCTTCATCTGGACCAAGAGCGCCAATGAAATCCTCGACAAAGTTGGCCGCTTTTGCCAACGAATCTCTGACTCAGGACACTAGCGTTGGACCTTTCGCAAGCCCAGTGTGCCAGCCCGGCGCTTGCCGCGAGCTCCGCGGTAGTCGCAAGCCGCCGCCGCGGAGCCTCAGGCGATCGCCGGCGTGGCGCCGGGCGGTGCGTCGTGCAGCTGGGGCGCGGCGACCAGCATGTGAATCAGGCCGGGATAGAAGTGCAACGCTCCCGGGTGGTCGGAGGCTGCGACCGGCTCGGCGATCCAGTCGGTGCGCTGCACGGCGCGGTTGGCGCGCAGCAGCGGCAGCGCTTCGGGCGACGGCTCGACTGCGAGGACGCGCGTGGGCGGCTCACCCCGCCACCTCGTAGCGCAGCCAGTAGCGCAAGTCCTCGTAGCCGTCGGGCGAGACCGTAAGCCGCCAGCCGGGCGCCGCGCGTACCGTCACGCCGCCGCCGCTCCATCGCGCCAGGGCGCGATGCGCGCGCAGGCGCAAAGCGTGGCCCCAGCGAAGCGCAGCGCCGACATTGGGATCCCGGGGCCCATGTCGGCGCGAGCACAAGCGGGACGCGCGGCGCAGCCGCGCTGGGGTCCGCGCCGATCGAGGACATGCTCACTCCGCCCGCAGGAAGCTGCTGGCGTCGGCGTCGTTGATGTCGGGCGCGCCGGGGGCGACGTACATCAGCGCGCCCGCCGCCAGGCGGCGCTCCAGTTCGTCCACCAGCGCGAAGAGGTGGTCGAAGCCGTCGATGATGAACAGCAGCGGCTGGTAATGGTGGTAGTCGAAGCCCTGATTCACCACCCACTCCATCTGCAGCGGGTAGCGCTGGACCGCGGGCGCGGTCAAGGCATGTTCGAGCTCGCCGTAGGAGCTCAGCAGGCCGCTGCCGTAGGCGCGCACGCCGTCCGGCGTTTGCATCAGGCCGAACTCCACCGTGAACCAGAAAAAGCGCGCCAGCGCCTTGATCATGCTGGTGAGGCGGCGCTGCTTCTCCTCGGGATCGGGCGCGTCGGCGGCCATGCGCGCGGCGGTGTGGGCGCAGTTGCCGAAGCGCACCAGCGCATCGGCGAACTTCGGATCGGTGTGCATCGGCACGTGGCCGGCGATGTCGTGGAAGATGTCGGGTTCGGGCAGGTAGTCCAGCCGGTCGGCGCGCCGGATGGTGATCGTCGTGGGGAACTCGCGCTTGCTCAGGCAGTCGAAAAAGTCGAACGCCGGCACGTAGCCGCTCACCGCCTTGGCGCGAAATCCGGTCAGCGGCGCCAGGAACCGGTTCACGTCCTCCAGCCGTGGCACCTGCGAGGCGTCGAAGCAGAGCGAGTCAATGCCCTTCAGAAACTGCGGATTGGCGTACCGCCGCCACTGCGGCTGCATGCGCGCGAACAGCCGCTGCCAGGCCTCATGATTCTGCTCGCTGTAGAGCTCGTAGGGCTGATGGATGTAGAGCCGCCCGGCGTGTTGGGCGGCTTCGATGAAGGCGGCTTCGGTGGTGGTCAACCCGCGGGCGGCCGCGGCGGCGGTGCTATCGGCCATGCTCAATCCTAGCGCGCCCGGCCGACGCACGGCCCGGCTAACCCTTTCGCCCAATCCCACATCAGAGCTGTGTCGGCGGGTGCTCGGCTCCCGCCTGCCCCAGGGCACGGATCGCGCGAGGGCGCGGTCCGAGACGGTTTGACAATCTGCTTCTTCAGAACCGCCAGGGCGCTCGACCAGGAACGCCCTGGCGCCCGCCTGAGTTGCGCCTGCAAGTCTGGATATCACCAGTGCACTACGGCGTTTACGAGGTTCGGGCCTGTCAAATCAACGCAATAGCGCCCATCTTCATAAAAACCCCCCTCCCTCGGCCGTGCACGCTCGGCACTACGATGCAACAACTCGAAGGATGCCGGCCGACGCTCGACTGTCTCACGCCCGCAGCCGATAACCCCAGCCGGGTCAACAACCGGCCCGTCCTCAGTGAGACAAAATCGCCCCCTCAAAAGCTCGAGCCAGACGGCCACCCACAGCGCCTCAGCGTAAAATCGCGCCATCCTTGCTGCAAACTGTGTATACCCGGTGTACACGAAAAGCAGGGCCCGTGCGTCAACTCGACCCGCGAAATCCCGGAAACGTTCGCAGGGCTTTTTAAGGCTTAGACTCCTCCCCGCCGCCGAACACCGCCTGCGGATGAAATAAACTCCCCGCGATCCGCCGCCCGATGGCGAGCAGGCGTTCATCCGGCGTGAAGACGCGCACCATCGCAGCGCGGCTGAACTCGGGCAAGTTGGCGGGCTGGCCGTGGAGCAGCCGGCTGACGGCTTCCGGCGGTGCGACCACGGCGGGAAACTCGGGCAGCAGGCGCAGCGGCGGCAGCAGCAGGTGCTCCAACGTGCCGGCGGCGGCGTGTTCGGCGATGGTTTCGATCGAGTGGCTTTCGGTCAAAGTGAACTCGCCCAGGCGGGTGCGGGTGAGCGTGGCGAGGTGGCCGCCGACGCCGAGCGCGGCGCCCAGGTCGTGCGCCAGCGAGCGCACGTAGGCGCCGGTGGAGCAGACGGCGCGGAAGCGCATGCGGCCGTCCTCGAGCGCGAGCAGATCGAAGGTCGAGATCGTCACCGTCACCGGTTTCAGCTCCACCGGCTGGGCGCGGCGGGCCAGCTTGTACGCCGGCACACCCTGGATCTTCTTGGCGGAGAACGGCGGCGGCATCTGCTCGATCCGGCCGCGGAAGCGCGGCAACAGCGCCTCGATCTCTTCCCGGCTGGGAAGGCGCGGGGCGGGCTCGGATGCGGGCTCGCCTTGGGCATCGTATGTGTCCGTAGCGAAACCGAATTGAATGATGCCTTCGTACTCCTTGTCCCGGCCCTGGAAGTACTGCGCCAGTCGGGTCAAGCGGCCCAAAAGCAGCGGCAGGACGCCGCGCGCGGCCGGATCCAGCGTGCCGAGGTGGCCGATGGAGCGTTCGAGAGCGAGCTTCCGGACCTGGGCCACGACGTCGTGGGAGGTCAAACCGGATGGCTTGTCAACGATGAGCGCTCCGTCCATGGATGGGCGGGGTTGATCCTACCATGGAGTGGTGGTAGCTTGAGCTTGTTCGCGCACCCGGAGGATAAAGGATGGCGACCGGTCAATCCTCGGTTTCCGCTTCGGCGTCCCGGCATCAAGAACTTGCGGCACAGCACTCCGCGCTCGAATCCCAGCTCCAGCAATTGCATCAGAAACGCTTCCTCAGCCCGGAAGAGGAGATGGAGGCGGTGCGGCTGAAGAAGCTCAAACTGCACCTCAAGGACGCCATGCGCGGCCTGCAAAACGCCGGCAGCGCCTAGCTGTCGGCATCGCCCCGCCCTGCACGTCTGCGGCGCCTGAGGATTTCCGCCAGGCCGGTGACCAGCATGGCGGGCGTCGGCGGGCAGCCGGGAATGTAGGCGTCCACCGGGATGATCCGATCCAGAGGCCCGGTCACCTCCGGACTGGCGGCGAATACGCCGCCGCTGCAGCCGCAGGCGCCCACCGCGACCACGAGCTTGGGCGCGGGCACGGCGGCATAGGTCTGGCGCACCGCCTCCTCCATGTTGCGGGTGACGGGGCCGGTGACTAGAAGCAGATCGGCGTGCTTGGGTGAGGCGACAAAATGGGCGCCCAGGCGCTCGAGGTCGTAGTAGGGGTTGGTGAGCGCGCTGATTTCGGCCTCACACCCGTTGCACGAACCGGCATCGAGCTGGCGAATGTTGACCGCGCGGCCCAGCCAGCGATCCAGGCGCGGCAGTTCGGGCACGGCGGGCGGGGCGCATTCGGCGCCGGTGGCGAGGTTCCAGCGGCGCGTGAGCCGCGCCCGCTGCACGCCGCAAATGGGCAGGCTGCGGGCCGGTGTGACCGCTTCCGGGGCGGCAGCGGCGCAACGGCCGCAGCCGACGCACAGGGCGTAATCCAACTCGAAGAAGGACTCGTCCGTGCCGTTCGCCGCAACCTGGGGACGCCCCGAGCGCCAGCGGGCATCCGTTGCCGGGGATCGAAGCTCGGCCACAGCCCGACCAACGGGAGGGCGTCCCAAGTCAGGAGTGGTCGTGCCACCGAGGCAGCGCATCGCGGCGGTCGGGCAGGCGTCGGCGAGCCGTCGGGCGAGGGCGGGCGAAATCGCCGGGCAGGTAATCTCCGGCATGCGGCCGCCCACGGCGTTTTCGCCGCGCAGCGCGTCCAGGGGGAGCAGACGGCTGGGGCCGCGCCAGGTGCGGAACAGCAGGTCGCCGATCACCGGTCGCACCCTGAGTACGAAAGGTTGAAACTCTTGTTGATCATGGGGAAATCGGCGATGACGCCGCCGATGACGGCCGACGGCAGCGCCGGCCAATTCTGGAAGGAAGGCGAACGGATGTGACAGCGCTGAATGTGCCCCGCGCGCAGCAGCAGCCAGTAAAGCAGCTCGCCGCGGGGCGACTCCACGAAGCCGCGGCCGCACCCCTCGAGTGCGGCAGGCAGGTCGCGGCGCACCGGACCGTCAGGCCAGTCCGCCAAGGCGTCGAGGATGAGCTGCGCGGAAGCCGAAGCCTCCAGCACGCGGATGCGGGCGCGCGCCATCACGTCGCCGGCGGCGAGCACCGGGGGCACGACGTCGCGGCCGCGATAGGCGCCGGTGGGGCGCAGGCTGCGCAGGTCGAGGCCGGCGCCGCTGGCCCGCGCCACCGGCCCCACCGCGGCCCAGTCCCGCACCGCGCGGAGCGACAGCACGCCGGCGCCCTCGAAGCGCGCTTCCACGGACGGCGTGCGCAGCGCGAGCTCGGCGAGGCTGGCGAACTCCCGCTCGGCGGCCGCGACCGCGCGCACCAGTTCCTGGCGGAGGGCGGCGGCCGGATCCACGGTGACGCCGCCGGGGACGGCGATGCCGCGCCAGTAGCGGGTGCCGCAGAAGCGCGCCGATGCCCGCAGCAGATCCTCCTTGATGCGGCCGGCCAGCGCCGGCATGGGCGCGAAGCCGACATCGCCGCAGAGGGCGCCGAAGTCGCCGATATGCGCCACCAGGCGCTCCAACTCCAGGCCGGCCAGCCGCAGCGCCTGCGCCCGCGGCGGAGGCTCGAGCCCGGCGATCTGCTCGACCGCCTCGCAGTAGGCGACCGCGTGCGCCAGGCAATTGTCGCCGCTGACGGATTCAACCAGTGGCGTGGCGAGCGCCGCGTCCATCCCGGCGAGGAGGTCCTCGGTCCCCTTGTGGGTGTAGAAGTGCCGTAGTTCGAGAAAGACGACGCGGTCGCCCATGGTGGAGAAGCGAAAATGGCCGGGTTCGATGATGCCCGCGTGCACCGGACCGACCGCGACCTCGGTGATGCCCTCGCCGGCGACCGGCGTGAACTCGAAGCGGCCGGCGGCGCTGGCGTCATCGCCCGCGCCAATCAATGCCCGCGGATCGGGGTGGCCGGCGAATACCGTGCCGAAGCGGTCGTGCACCTCGCGCTCGTGCCAGGCCGCCGCCGGCGCCAGCGGCGTCAGCGAGCCGAGCTCGGCCGCCGCCTCCACCACGATCTCCTCGTAGCCGGCCGGGCCGCGGTCCAGCAGATAGTGCACGCTCGGCCCGTGCTCTCCGGTGCAGCCGAAGATCGAAACCAGGCGTGGCGGTTCGGGCTCGCGCAGCCAGGCTTGCCGCAGCGCCGGCGCCAAGGCGGCCAGGATGGCATCGCGCGATCTCATGAGCGGATCACCGCCACGGCGCCGCGCAGCAGGCGGCCGAGGAAGGCCGGCAGGTGCAACCCCAAGAGCAGCAGAAGGCACAGGCAGAGCGCCATGGCCAGCATGGCGCCCCGGCCCGCGGCCGGACCGTCGGGCGGCGCCGCGGGCTGGCCCCCAAGCATGGGCTGGGCATGCCGCACCAGCGCGGCAAACACCACCGCAAGCAGCGCCAACAGCAGCAGGCCAACCCAGGCATGGGTGGCGAAGGCTTGGCGGAGAATGGCGAACTCGCTGACGAAGAGAGCAAACGGGGGCAGTCCTGCGAGCGCGACGCCGCCCAGCACCAACGCGCCGGCAGTGAGCGGCATCACCGTACCCAATCCGCGGATTTTGTCCATGCGCGAATCGCGGTAGCGTTCCCGCACGCTGCCGGCGGCGAAGAACATCAGGCACTTGGCCAGGGCGTGGTTCAGGACCTGGAGGAGCGCGCCGTAAATCCCCCAGGCGCCGCCCAGGCCCAGCCCGGTCGCGATGATTCCCATGTGCTCGATGCTGCTGTAAGCGAGCAGGCGCTTGAGATCGCGCTGCACCAGCATCAGCAAGGCGCCCACCAGCACCGATAGCAAGCCCAGCCCCAGCAGGATGTGGTGGCTGTAGCCGGGGCCGAGCGCGCGCGCGGCGATCTGGTGAAAGCGGATCAAGGCGTAGAGCGCGCAGTTGAGCAACGCCGCCGAGAGCATCGCGCTGACCGGTGAGGGCGCCTCGGCGTGGGCGTCGGGGAGCCAGCTGTGCATCGGCGCCAGGCCGACTTTGGTGCCGTAGCCGACCGCGATAAAGACCCAGCCGAGCTGCAGCAGCCGCGGCGTCTGGCCCAGGCGCGGGGCGTTCCGCAGCAACGTCGCCCAGTCCAGCGCCAGACTGGGGCCCAGGCCGCCGCGCACCGCGGCAAGGTAGAACGCGATGGTGCCGAACAGGCCCAGCGCCAGGCCCACGGTGCAGACGATCAGGTATTTCCACGCGGCCTCGACCGCGCGCTCGGTGTTATAGAAGCCCACCAGCAGCACCGAGGCCAGCGTGGTGGCCTCCATCAGGATCCACATCAGGCCGAGGTTGCCGGCCAGATACACGCCCACGATCGTGCCCAGGAAGATGAACAGGAGGGCGTAAAACCAGGGCAGCGAGGCAAAACGTCCGGGCGGAACGTGGCGCATGTAGGCGGCGGCGTAAGCCAGCACCAGGCCGAACACCAGCGCGGTGGTGAGCAGGAAGAACGCGGTCAGCGCGTCGGCGCGCAGATAGACGGACCAGGCCAGGGGATGGCGGGCGGCGGCGGCCACCAGCAGGGCCAGGGCGCCGATTTCGGCGGCGCCGGCGCTCCAGGCCAGGCCGGCGACCAGGGCGGCGGAGCGGCGCCGGGCGGCGATCAGGGCGGCGGCCGCCAGCCAGGGCAGCAGCAGCGGCGCGAGCAGGAGGCCGGCCGTCATCCGCGCAGCCGCCGTAGGCGTGACACGTCGAGGTGTTCCAGCGTGTCGCGGATGCGGAACGCGAGCAGGCCCATCAGCAGTACGCCGATCAGCAGATCGAACGTCACCCCCGCCTCGATCACCAGGGGCATGCCGAACGTGGTGGCCAGCGCCGCCAAGAAAATGCCGTTGTCCAGCACCAGGATGCCGATCACCTGC
>JAKAOE010000451.1 GCA_021823305.1 Acidobacteriota bacterium | reverse complement strand
CGCTGGACGAAGTTGGAGCGGTGAACGCGCAGGATGACGCGGGTGCGGGCGGTGACGGCGGCGGCGTAGTCGTCGAGGCGGGTGCGGTTGGTGGCGCCGACCTCGACCAGGCGCGCGCCGCCGCGGGCGACGATGTCGGCGATGCGGAAACTTTCGCCGATCTCGACCAGCTCGCCGCGCGAGACCAGAATCTCGCCGTCGAGATCGCCGGCGAGCGTGTTCAGCGCCAGCATCACGGCGGCGGCGTTGTTGTTGACCGCGATACTGGCCTCGGCGCCGGTGAGTTCGGCGAGCAGGGCGTCGAGATGGCGGTCGCGGCGGGCGCGGGCGCCGGCGGCGAGATCCAACTCGAGGTTGGTGTAGCCGGCGGCTTCCACCAGACGGGCGACGGCGGCGGCGGCGAGTGGGGCACGGCCGAGATTGGTGTGGAGGATGACGCCGGTGGCGTTGATCACGGCGCGCTGCGAGGGCGCGAGACGGCGGGCGGCAGCGGCGCGCAACGCAGACTCGATGACGTCAGGCGGGCCGGAAGCGGCGCGAAATTCCGCCAGGACTTCCTGGATCACACGGCGCGCGCCGGCCGGGCCGAGTTCGCTCCAGAGCGGCGCCAAGGAGGAGCGGCGCAGGAGCTCATCCACGCTGGGCAGGTTGCGCCGGGAATCGCCCGCCCCTTTCAGGCGGCGGTCTCCTTCTTGAGGCGCTCGGCCTGGAAATGGGCGGCGACGGCCTGGAGCAGGGGCTGGAGCTTGCCGTCCATGACGTCGGCGAGCTGGTGGAGGCTGACGCCGGCGCGGTGGTCGGTGACGCGATTCTGGGGAAAATTGTAGGTGCGGATCTTCTCGCTGCGGTCACCGCTGCCGACCTGCTGCTTGCGCTCGGCGGCAATCGCCTGGTGCTGCTTTTCCTGCTCGAGCTCGAGCAGGCGCGAGCGCAGCACGCGCTCGGCCTTGGCGCGGTTCTTGATCTGCGACTTTTCGTCCTGGCAGGAGACGACCAGGCCGGTGGGGAGGTGGGTGATGCGCACCGCGGAGTAGGTGGTGTTCACCGACTGGCCGCCGGGGCCGGAGGAGCAGAAGGTGTCAATGCGGATGTCCTTGGGGTCAATCTTGACGTCCACCTCCTCGGCCTCGGGGAGAACGGCGACGGTGACCGCGGAAGTGTGAACGCGGCCCTGCTGCTCGGTGGCGGGCACGCGCTGCACGCGGTGCACGCCACTTTCGTGCTTGAGCTGGCTGTAGGCGCCACGGCCTTCGACGATGGCCACGACCTCCTTGAGGCCGTGGACGCCGCTCTCGCTGGTAGAGAGCACTTCGACGCGCCACTTCTGCTGCTCGGCGAAACGGCAGTACATGCGGAACATCTCGGCGGCAAAGAGCGTGGCTTCGTCGCCGCCGGTGCCGGCGCGAATTTCGAGGACGACATTCTTGGCGTCGTTCGGGTCCTTGGGCAAAAGCAGTTCGCGCAGGCGCTGCTCGCTTTCCACCGTTTCGGGATCGAGACGCTGCAACTCCTCGCCGGCGAGCTTGCGCAGTTCGGGGTCGGCGTCGTGGAGCATCTGGCGGGCATCGGCGGCTTCCTGCTGCAGGGTGCGGAAGCGGCGGAACTCGTCCACGGTGGGCTGGAGCTCGGCGTGAGCGCGGGCGGTCTTCTGATAGAGCGTGCTGTCGCCCATCACCTCGGGCGAGGCAAGCTGCGCGGTGAGCGCCTCGTACTGCGCTTCCAGTTGTTGGAGCTTGTCGAACATGGGGCTGACAGATTAAAGGACGCAGAATCAGCTAGATAGCATCATTATAGCCTATTCCTCCAGGCCTGCCCACAGGTCATCCACGGCGCCGATCGCGGGCAAGGGGATGCCGGAAGCGAGATGGAAGAGCTCGCGCGCGCCGGCAAGGCGGAGGAACTTTTCCACACGCTCGAAGAGCGGCGCCTGCGTACTGTGGCAGCGGAAGGCCTGGATTTTGCGCTCGAGGAATTGGTCCACGGGCACGGCGACGTCGGGCTGGGGCAGAAAGAGCTTGGGGAAATCAGGCGGTTGCATGACGGCGGTGGAGTAATACAGGCGCGAGGCCTGAAACGCCGGCTGCTCGTCTGTACCGGGGAAGGGCCGCTGCTGTGCGGCGAAGTGGAAGGCGGCGGTGGCGAGCGTGCCGGCCATGGCGTGGTCGGGATGGCCGGTGACCGAGCCTTCCGGGCCGAAAGTGAGCACCAGATCGGGGCGGTGGTCGCGGATGACGGCCACCAGGCGGCCGACGGTGGCGTAGAAATCGGCCTCGGCCAGGTGGGCGTCGGGCAGGTCCCAGACCTCGTGGCGGGCGAAACCGAGGAGTTTGCAGGAGTGGGCCAGCTCGGCGCGGCGCAGGGACTGCAGGGCGGCGTTGTCGGCGGCGCCACCGCGGTTGCGGGCGGCTTCGCCGGCGCTGAGGCAGACCAGGCGGCAGTGGACGCCTTGGGCCGAGTAGAGCGAGATGCTGCCCCCGTAGGCGGCGGCTTCGTCGTCGGGGTGGGCGGAGACGCAGAGGATGCGGCGCATGAGGAGATTATGTCCGCTTGCGCGGGCCGGGCGTACGAAAGCGGACACCACCGGGGCGGGGGCAAAACTCGAAGTACAAGTGAATCAACGCATTGCGGATTGGCCTAC
>JAKAOE010000450.1 GCA_021823305.1 Acidobacteriota bacterium | reverse complement strand
GACCGTGGTGGCTTTCCCCAGCGGCCAGGTCACCGCCCTCGACCTCACCGACAAGGGCAAGACCATCCACGTCGCCAAAGTGAAGAACGCCTGGCCCAAGGATCAAAAGTCCAACGTACAGTCGCTGCTCGACGGCCTCCAGGACGCCCAGATGAACTCCATGGCCGACGTCACCGGCAAGGCCGCCGCCGCCGACGGCCTCACCCAGCCCGCCATCACCCTCAAGCTCACCTGGAACGGCGGCTCCTCCCAGCTCGACATCGGCAACAAGTCCGGCGCCGCTGAATACTACGCCCGCAACTCCAGCTCGCCCGCCATCTTCACCATCAGCGACTACCTCATCACCGACATGAACAACGTCGTCACCCCGCCCAAGCCGATGACGGTAGCGCCTTCGGGCTCGGTGAACTAGTACCGCGCGCTCTGATCGCCGCTGCGCGCCAAGTCCGCAACCAAAGCCGCCTGAGCATGGCTGGGGCCGCGCCGCACGCCGCATGCCGCATCCCATCTCTAGGGAGCGGTGCCATGAAAACGACACTCAGCGTCATCAAGGCGGATATCGGCTCAATTGGCGGCCACGTTGCTCCATCGCAGCGTGCGCAGCGCGCGGTCGAGGACTATATCCGCGACCATACCGGCGATTTGCTGCTCGATCGCTACATCGCCCACACCGGCGACGACATCGCCATCCTGATGAGCCATACCCGCGGCGTGGCGGATCCGAGCATCCACCAGTTGGCCTGGGAAGCTTTCCGCGTTGCCGCCGAGGAGGCGCGCTCCGAAGGTCTCTATGGCGCCGGGCAGGATCTGCTGAAGGATGCGTTCTCCGGCAATGTGAGGGGCCTCGGGCCGGCGGTGGCGGAGATGGAGTTTGAGGAGCGGCGCAGCGAAGCCTTCCTGCTGTTCGCCGCCGATAAGACCGACCCCGGCGCCTACAACCTCCCGCTCTACCTGGCCTTCGCCGACCCCATGAACACGCCCGGCCTCATCCTTTCGCCGCGCATGACCAAGGGGTTTCGCTTCGTGATCATGGACGTGGCCGCAACCGCCGAGGATCGGCTGCTGGAGCTCGACGCCCCGGAGGATCTCTACCTGATCGCCGCGCTGCTGCGCGATCCCGAACGCTACGTGGTGGAGTCGGTCTGGTCGCGCGCGGGCGGCGAACAGACGGTGGCGGTCGCGACCTCACGCCTGCACAACATCGCCGGCCGCTACACCGGCAAAGACGATCCGGTCATGCTGGTGCGCGTCCAGATGGACTTCCCCGCGGCCGGCGAGATCCTGGCGCCCTACGCCATCGGGCATTTCGTCGGCGGCGGCATGCGCGGCTCGCACCAAATGCCGCTCATGCCGGTCGCCCTCAACACGGGCATCAGTTATTTCGACGGGCCTCCCATCGTGAGCTGCGCCGGCTTCAGCCTGCATCAGGGCCGGCTGACGGAAGCCGTGGACGATTTCTCCCAGCCGTTCTGGAATACGGTGCGCGATCGCGTCGCCGCCAAGGCGATGGAAATGCGCCGCCAGGGGTTTGTGGGCGCCGCCATGTTGCCTATGTCCGAGTTGGAATATACCGGCATCGCCGAGATTCTGGCAGCGCTGCAGAAGCGCTTCCACGCGCGCCCTCCGGCAGCAGGCACGCTGCCCCGCGCCGCCTAGCGGCCCCGGTGGCCGGAGCCCGTGCCCGTCAATCGGCCGGCGTTAACCGCAGGATCGCCGCCGGCATCTCCGCCGGATCGAGCCGCAGGTAATGCTGCCGCCCGCGCCACTCGCCGCGCGGCCCTGCCAGCAGGTCGTCCACCCGGAACGCTTCCGGCAGCCCCAGTTCGTCGCAGGGTATCTCCACCGGCCCTTCCTGCACGCGGAACGGATCGAGGTTCACCGCGATCGCCAGCACGTCGTCGAAGCCCGGCGTGAAGCGCGCGTAGAACAGCATCTGCTCGTTCTCCGCCCGCAGGAAGCGCAGCCCCTCGATCCGCTGCAGCGCCGGGTGCTCCCGCCGGATGCGGTTCACCAGCGCGATCGTGTCCTTGATATGCCCCGGCCGCTCCCAGTCCCAAACCTTGTACTCGTACTTTTCCGAGTCCAGGTATTCTTCCGTGCCCGGCACGGCGCGATTCTCGCACAGCTCGAAGCCGTTGTAGATGCCGTAGGATGGCGCGAGCGTCGCCGCCAGCACGAAGCGTTGCAGAAACGCCGGCCGCCCGCCGCGCTGCAGAACCTCCGGCAGGATGTCGGGCGTGTTGGTGAAGAAGTTCGGCCGCAGGAACTCACGCGTCGGCCCCAGCGCCAGCTCGGTGAGATACTCCGTGAGCTCGGCCTTCGTATTGCGCCAGGTGAAGTAAGTGTACGACTGCGAATAGCCCAGCTTCGCCAGCCGCTTCATCGGCTTCGGCCGCGTGAACGCCTCCGAGAGGAAAACCACGTCGGGATAGGCCGCGCGCACCTCGGCCAGCAGCCACGCCCACATCGGAAACGGCTTGGTGTGCGGGTTGTCCACCCGGAAGATGCGCACCCCGTGCTGCGCCCAGAACAGCAGCACCCGCCGCAGCTCGCGCGCCAGGCCGGCGGCCGCGGGCGTGTCGAAGTTCAGCGGGTAGATGTCCTCGTACCGCTTGGGCGGGTTCTCGGCGTACTTGATC
>JAKAOE010000007.1 GCA_021823305.1 Acidobacteriota bacterium | reverse complement strand
GCCCTCGCCGGTCTGATTGGCGGAGCCGGCGGCGCTGGTGATGTCGAACTCGGCGGTGTCGCTGACGTTGGGGCTGATCATGGTGAAGATCGGATCGCCCGACTTGCCCGACTCCCACTGCGCCGAGATGCCGTCGATGGTGATGTTGATGGCGCCGCCGGGGAGGCCCTCGGCGCTGCTCTGGCGGGGCGCGCCCATGGTCTGGATGGCGGGGTTGGTCTGGGTCAGCTCATAGAGCGAGCTCACGCCGGAGGCGGACGGGAGCTGGGTGATGACCTTGCCGGTGATGGCGGTGTTGATCGAGGTCTGCTCGGTGTGGAGGATGCTCTGGCCGGCCTCGACCGTGACCGAGGTGGACTGGGTGCCGACCTTCAAAGTCGCCGCCAAATTGTAGATCTGGTTGGCGACGACGGCCACCTGCTGGTAGGTGCCGGTCTGGAAGCCGTGGGCGGAGACCGGGACGGTGTAGTCGCCGGGGGCGACGTTGGCGATCAGGAAGTGCCCCTGGGCGTCGGTGCTGGCCGCCAGGTGGATGCCGGTGCCGACGCCTTCGACGGCGATGCTGGCGCCGGGGATGGCGGCGCGGCTGGGATCGGTGACGGTGCCGCCCAGACTGCCGGAGGCGCTGACTTGAGCGAGCGCCGGCAGGGCGGCGATGCCCAGCGTGGCCAAAGCGAGCATACACGAGCGCAATAGAGCGCGAGGGGTCATGAAAATCCTCCGTCCAGCAGTGTGCGATTGGGGGTGTCTTCGCGGCAAGTTAGGACACGTTAAAAAAGGTTAAATACAATCTTGCCATTCCGTAATCGGCGCCACCGCGCGCGGGCGCAGGTGATAAGCTGGGCGGCATCATGGCTGCTTCCCAACTTTCCCGGCGCGCCTTTGCGCGCGCCATGTCGGCGGCGCTGGCGGGCACGGCGGCGGCGGCGCTGCCGGCGGAGGCGCTGCAGCGCGCCGGGCAACCGGCGCCTGCGGCGAGCGTAACGGCGGAGACCGACGCGCAACTGGCGCGAGTGCTGGCGCTGTACGGCGACCGGCTGACGGCGGCGCAGAAGCAGCGGCTGCGCGGCATCATCGCCGGCGACATCGCCATGTTGCAGCCGGTGCGGGCGGTGAAGATGCGCAACAGCGATCCGCCGCAGACCGTGCTGCGGCTGGTGGGGGAGAAGCGATGATCGGTGAGGCGACGCTATTTTTACCCATCCGGGAGCTGGGCGCGCGCATGCGCGCCAAGGAGTTCACGCCGCTGGAGCTGACGCAGGCGTATCTGGAGCGCAGCCGGCGGCTGGGGCCGGAGCTCAACGCCTACGTGACGCTGACGACGGAGCGGGCGCTGCGGCAGGCGCAGCAGGCGACCGAGGAGCTGGCGGCGGGGCACGACCGCGGCCCGCTGCATGGCATTCCCTACGCGGCGAAAGACCTGCTGGCGGTGGCGGGCTATCCGACCACGTGGGGCGCGAAGCCGTACGCCGACCAACGCTTCGATTACGATGCGACGGTGATCACGCGGCTGGACCAGGCGGGCGCGATCCTGATCGGCAAGGCGGCGATGATCGAGCTGGCGGGCGGGCTGGGCTACAGCGGGCCGTACGCGTCGCTGACCGGACCCTGCCACAACCCCTGGAACACGAAGTACTGGACCTGCGGCTCCTCGAGCGGCTCGGGGGCGATCGTTTCGGCCGGGCTGGCGGCGTTCGCGCTGGGCTCGGACACGCGCGGCTCGATCATCTGTCCCTCGACCTGGTGCGGCATCAACGGCATGCGGCCGAGCTTCGGGCGGGTGAGCCGGCACGGGGTGATGACGATCGCCTGGACGATGGACAAGATCGGGCCGATGGGGCACAGCGCGGACTGCCTGGGGCTGATCCTGGCGGTGATCGCCGGACACGATCCGCAGGACTGGGATTCGCTGCCGCAGGCGCAGGCGGGGTTCACGCCGGCGGCGCCGCGGCGGGCGCTACGCGTGGGGCGGGTGACCAACGTGTATCCGGAGGCGCGGCCGGAGCTGCACCAGGCGGTGGACCGGGCGCTGGCGGTGCTGCGGGCGCAGGGCGCGGAAGTGGAAGACGTCGAGTTCCCGCAAGGACCGTACGAAGAGGCAAGCTTACTGGTGATCCGGATCGAGGCGGAGAGCGCGTATCAAGAGTTGATCGCGACCGGGCGCTGCGCGCTGCTGGAGGATCCGCTGGGGCAGATCAACGGCTACGCCAGCAGCCAGTTCCTGGCCACCGACTACATCCAGCTGCAGCGGCTGCGGCTGGAGCTGGCGCGCCGCTACGAGCCGTTGTTCGAGCGCTTCGACGTGCTGGCGGCGCCGGGTCAGAGCTCGACGGCGTCGCTGATCCGCCCGCCGGAGGCGGAGCGGCGCGGTCCGGAAGCGGGGCGGATGGCGCGCGGGCGCGGCGGGCGCGGGCCGCGGCGGCCGGCCCGGCTCGACAGCCTGCAGCCGGACGGGATCTCGAGCCTGTGCGGGTTCCCGGCGGTGACGGTGCCGGGCGGGCTGGCGGTGAACCGGCTGCCGATCGGGGTGCAGTTCATCGCGCGGGCGCTGAACGACGAGCTGCCGCTGGCGGCGGCGCGGCTGCTGCAGGCGCACAGCGACTGGCACCAGAACCATCCCCCCGCGCCCTACGGGCCGGCCTAGCAGGCGGCTGACCATCGGCGCGGCGGCAAAGTGCGGCCCAACCGCGCTATGGGTTCGTCACGATCACGTTGTACACGCCTCTTGCCTTCAGCTCGTCGTTGAAAGCAGGAACGTCTTTGGTGAGCACCTGCCGGTATTGCCTCAACGTGTTCTCCAATCTCCGGTGCAATAGCGCGTAGACCGCGGCTTCCTGGTCCGTGGGCGGGAAGTCCGGGTCACCCACCGTATCGCCCACCCCGCTGCCCAGCGCGCCGTAGAGCCAGAGGAATTTCAAATAAAGCTTCATGGGCGCGCGGAATGTCTTCAGATCGCCGTCGGCAAGCGTTTTTTGGAAGAATTGGTTCTCGACGCCCTGCAGCTTGCGATCGAGGCCCTGGTCCGCCGCGACCACCCACGCCATGGAGGGAGCGTGCCGGAGGGATGCGCTCTGGTCTTCCAGATGCTTCCGGATCCGCTCGATTTCGTTTACCGACTTGGCTATGGTGTCTATATCCTTGCGTATCTTCAACTGCAAACCGACATCGGCTTCGATATCCGCCTGATTGCCCGCTGAATGCGGGTCTTTCAGCACCGTGAGCTTGCGGGTCAATCCCTCGCCGTCCACCGACATCTGAATCGTATACACGCCAGGCGCCGCCAGGGGGCCCACCGCCGTCTGTTTTACCCGCGCCTGCACGATCGTTCGATAGGGCTTGCCCCAGAATCGTTTCTCACGCCAGACCTGCGGGTAATCGCTCGGTGTCGTCAGCAGGTGAATCTGACGCGGAGAGTTGTATCGGAGATTCCACCAGACCCGGTTGATTCCCGCCTCGGCTTTTATCTGGAACTTGCGCACGACTTGCCCGCGTGCGTCGAGGATCGTGAACGCCACCTTTCCGCGTGGCGCGCTCTTCAGGTAGAAATTCAGGTCGGCGCCGTACGGCGGATTCCGGCCGATCACGCCTCCCTGGCTGTGGTCGGTACCGATCTTGCGGAAGCGGTAGGCGTCGCGCGGCGCGAAGAAGTAGGCGTCGCGGTCCATCTCCGCCGGCGTCAGCTGTTGGAAAGGACGGAGATCGTCCAGAATCCAGATGCCCCGGCCTTTGGTCGCCACCACCAGATCGTCGAAATGCTTCTGAATCACCAGCCAGGAAACCGGCGCGTGCGGCAGATTGAGCTGCAACGGCGTCCACCGGCGCCCGTGGTCGTAGCTCACGTAGAGGGAGTTTTCGGTGCCGGCGTACAGCATGCCGCGCCGGAACGGATCTTCCCTCACGATATGGACGTAACTGAAGACGCTCTTCGGTATGCCGCCGCTGATCAGCGTCCAGGTCTTGCCGTAGTCGGTGGTCCGGTAGATGTAAGGATTGGGGTCGTCGAGCTGGTGGGCGTTCACCGAAATGTAGGCGCTCCCCGCGGCGAACGGCGATGGGGCGATGTTGCTGATGGTCCCGTCCTTGGGGTAGCCCGCGAGATGCGGGGTGACATTTTGCCAGTGCTTGCCGCCGTCGCGGGTGACGTGCACCAAGCCATCGTTGCTGCCGGTCCAGATCAAGCCGCGCTCCAGGCGGGACAGTGCAATGGAAAACAGCGTGCCCCAGTAATACACACCCAGGTTGTCGGGCGAAAGACCTCCCGAGGGACCCATATGCGCGTGATCATCGCGGGTCAGGTCGGGACTGATCACTTTCCAGCTCTGCCCGGCGGTGTGGCTGACCATGAGGTATTGGCTGCCGACGTACACGGTGTGAGCCGGGTGCCAGGGCGACAGCGCAACCGGAGGCGTCCAGTTGAAGCGGTATTTCAACACCCCGGCGGGAGAGTTCAGCGGTTCGTCCGGCCAGGGATTGATGCCGCGGGTCTGGTTGGTGCGCGCGCTCCAGCGGGAGAAGGAGCCGCTGTAGCAGCTGCCGTAGACCACCTGCCCGTCCGGAGTCGGCACGGAGAATCCGGATTCGCATCCCGCCGTCGTCCGCCACATGCTCGGCGTGATCACCGCGGTCCGGCTGTCGCTCGGCCCGCGATCGGATTGATCGTCCTGCAGGTTGGAATAAACGTCGTAAGGGATTTGATCGTCCACCGCCACGTGGTAAATCTGCGCATTCGGCAGTTTCACGTGGCGCCATTGCCGGCCGTGGGTCGTGGTCATGGCGACGCCTTCGTCGTACCCGATCATCATCCGGTCGGGATTGGTGGGGTCAATCCACATGTCGTGCGTGTCGCCGGCGCCCGCATGCAGGTCGGTGGTGTACCCTCCGTCGTAAGAAACGCTGAGGAAATTGGAGAGAAACCAGATCTCGTTGTCATTCACCGGGGAAACGGCGATCCGGGTGGTGTACGGAGGCCGTTCGTCGATGATGTGCTCCCAATTGACGCACTTCCACGCGCGACCGCTGTCGTCCGAGCGCCACAGCGTGCCCCGGCCGTCATAGCCGGTCTCGATCAGGGCGTACACGCGCCGCGGGTTGCTGGGCGCGATCGCAACGGCGATCTTGCCGAGCGGGGGAGACGGGAGGCCGTGACCCACGATGTGGGTCCACCGGCTTCCTCCGTCCCGCGAAACATAGACTCCGCTGCCCGGGCCGCCGCTGTCGGCACCCCAGGTGTGGATCACCATCTGCCAAGTCCCGGCGAAAAGAACGTCCGGATTCTTCAGATCCATGGCCAGGTCCGAGCAACCTGTGTCCTCATTGACGAAAAGAACCCGTTGCCAGGTTTTGCCGCCGTCCAGCGTGCGAAACACCCCGCGCTGCCGCTGGGGGCCATACAGACTCCCCATCGCGCAGGCAAAGACGATATTCGGATTGCGCGGGTTGATGACGATCCGGGCGATGCGGCCGGTCCGACCGAGCCCCATATGACGCCAGGTTCTGCCCGCGTCGGTGGATTTATAGATCCCGTCGCCGATGGAAACGTTGCTGCGGATGAAAGGTTCGCCCGTTCCCACCCAGACGATGTTCGAATCGGAAGGCGCGATCGCGATGGAACCGATCGATTGGACGGGCTCCTTGTCGAAGATCGGCCGCCAATGATCGCCGCCGTCCACCGACTTCCAAACACCGCCGGAGGCGGCGCCGGCATAGTCGACGTTCAGATCGCCCGGAACGCCTGCCACAGCGCTGACACGGTTGCCTGGCGGACCGATGAAGCGAAACTGGACATGATGAGCCGCCGGAAGAGGGAAGGGTGGCACGGCCGCTTTGGCTCCCGCGGCTCCCGCGACCATCAGGCAGGCCAGCAGGGCTACCGCATCGAATCGCTTCCGTCTCATGTTTTGCTCCCTTCCGTTACCCGGCCGCCGGCCTTGGTCGCTTGGCCGGCCCGGCCGGCCGATTCCGTCGCCGCGAAGCGGCGGCACGGCGCTGGTGTTTTGCCGCGCCGTCTCGCGCAGTACGCCCTTCCCGCGGCAGCGGTCACGCCGATGCGGGGGCGTCCGGAATCACCGTTCCCGTGGTCTCCGTCAGTTTGCGATAGAGCTCGGCAACACGCAACGTGATGGGCCCAGCCACACCGGGGCCGATCGCGCGCCCGTTGAACTCGACCACGGGCACGATCTCGGCGATGGTGCCCGTCACGAAGAGCTCGTCCGCGGCGTAAAGATCAGCCAGCGACACATCCCTCTCCTGCATCGGAATCCCGGCCGCGGCCGCCTCCCGCATGACCAAACCGCGGGTGATGCCGTGCAAACAGGCGGTCGGCCACGGCGTCGCGATTTCCCCGCCCTTGACGACGAAGATGTTTGTCGAATCGGTCTCGGCGACGAATCCGTGATGGTCGAGCATCACCCCGCCATCGACGCCGGCATGGTTGGCCTCAATCTTCGCCAGAATGCTATTCAGCTGGTTGCCATGATGGATCTGCGGGTTGAGCACGTCGGGCAGCGGGCGCCGGACACTGGAGGTAACCAGGCGGATCCCCGCCCGGTTGAAAATCGGGGGTTTTCTCTCGGCAAGAATCACCAGCGAGGGCGGCCCGGTCACGAATGCGGGGTTCATCCCCGCGGTGCGGCGCTCGCCGCGCGTCAAGATGAGGCGGATGTGGGTCTCGTCGAAGAGCCGGTTGGCCCGTAGCGTGGCGAAGACAGCCTCCTTGATCTGCTCCGGCGTCAGGTGAACCCGGATGTCGACCGCCTTCGCCGAATCATACAAACGGGAGATGTGCGCGTCGAGTTCGAACACCCTGCCGCGATAGACCCGAATCCCCTCCCAGACGTTGTCGCCGGACTGGAAGCTCGCGTCGAAAACGGAGATGCGCGCTTCCGGCCGCGGAAGCAACTGTCCGTTGATGTAAACCAGGAGATCAGAGGACGACACCACCGCACCTTCCTTCACCGGGCCTGCCGCGGGAGCCCGGACGCCAGCTCATTCCCCAGCCCGCATATAAGATTTCGCATACGATACCCTGGGATATATTATAAACTTTGGGCGCAATGTCAAGGGGAAAGCGAAGGCGATGGGGCGTCCCGGGGCACAATTCTATCCGGTGAGGGCCGGGAGGCAGAAAATGTCAGACGAGTCCGTTGCGCCTTCTCGAGGCGGGACAGGGACTCACGCGTCGCCGTAACGTGCAACGCTCAATAGACCGCGCCGGGCCGGCTCAAGTGGCCTGTCATGCCACGCCCGGGGGAAATCCATGCCGTTGACATCCTCGACTCTCAAGCGGGAACTGGGGCGATGGGACCTGACCGCGATCGGCATCAATATGGTGATCGGGGCCGGAGTCTTCCTGGTTCCCTCGGAAGTCGCGGCGCAGGTGGGCCGGTGGGGCCCGGCGGTCTACTTGGCCCTAGGCTTCTTCTCCCTGCTCGTCGGGCTGTGTTTTGCCGAAGTGGGCAGCCGGTTTGAAGGAACAGGCGGCCCCTATCTCTATACCCAAGCCGCGTTCGGCCGATTCGCGGCCTTCGAAGTCGGATGGATGTACTGGTTTACCCGAGTCGCCGCGCAAGCTTCGGTGACGAATGGCCTCATCCTGGCGTTGGGATTCTACTGGCCGTGGATGAGGGTGGGGATGCCGCGCCTGCTGCTGATCACGGGCATGACCGCGGCGTTCGCGGCGATCAATGTCTGGGGGGTGCGCCAGGCGGCCCGGATGGTTGACTTCTTCACGATCGGGAAGCTTCTGCCCCTGCTCCTCTTCATTGGCATCGGAATTTTTTCCATTCGGCCGCAGTACCTGGTTCCGGCCGGGCCGGTTCCCTGGGCGCACCTCCCCGCGGCGATGCTCATTCTCCTCTTCATTTTCAGCGGTTACGAAGTCATCGCCGTACCAGCAGGCGAGTCCAAGAACCCGCGCCGGCATGTGCCGTTTGCCGTGGTCGCGACCATCGTGGCCGTCACGGCAGTGAACACGCTGGTGCATATCGTCGCGATGGGAACGTTGTCCACGATCGCATCGAGCGTCACCCCCCTCGCGGATGCGGCTGTGCTGTTCATGGGTGCGGCGGGGGCGTTGATGATGGGTCTCGGGTCGGTAGTCTCCATCATGGGGAACACCGCCGGCCAGATTCTGACGAGCTCGCGGATGCTGTTCGCGTTGGCCGAAAATGGCGACCTGCCCGCTATTTTCGGCAAAGTTCACCGGACGTTCCGAACCCCGGCCAATGCCATCATTTTTTCTTCGGCTGCCGCTTTGACGCTTGCGCTTTCCGGCTCGTTCGAGGAACTGGCCGCGGCGAGCGCGATGGCACGGCTGCTCGTCTACCTGAGCGTATGCGGCTCGACCCTGATGCTGCGCCGGCGGAAGTATGATCGCAACCTGGATCCCCCGAGTTTCCGGGTTCCCTTCGGCCCGCTGATTCCCAGCCTGGCGCTTGTGTTTTCCGCGTCAATGCTCTTGGGGGTCGGAAAGGACGAATTCATCGTGGGGCTGGCCGCTCTGTTGCTGGGGGCGTTCCTCTACCTTCTTTCCACGCGCATCTCGAAACCGAGGAAGTCGCCGCCAACCGCCCCGGGGGCGTCGGGAACACGGGCAGAAGGCGACTGACCTGCCTCGCCCGAGAAGCGCGCCTTCGCGAGCGCCTGCGAAGCTCCGCACCGCTCTATTCCTGCTGGAAATCGGCGCGCAATGAACTCTACGCAGCTGCCCGAAGGCCAGCCGTGCCGGTTTTCAGCAGCCTGCTAACGGCGGCGGCAGCCGGGCTCAGGGGGCTGCGCGGTAGCGGCAGAGGTCGGCGAGGGCGAAGTTGCCGCCGCAGAGGATCAGCACCACCGGGCCATCGGGGCGGAAGTGCGGCTGCAGGCGGTCGGCGGCGGCAAGGGTGCAGGCGGCGGCGGGTTCGGTGAGCACCTTGCAGCGCTCCAGCAGGAACTCGAGCGCGGCGATGGCAGCGGCGTCGGAGACCACCTCGACGCGCTCGAGCCAGCGCTGCACGGCCAGCAGCGTCGTCTCCGAAACCGAGGGCGCGCCCAGGGTGCGGGCGATGGAGGTGGGCTGGATGGTGACCGGCGAGCCGGCGGCGAGGGCACGCGCCATGGCGTCGGCGCCTTCGGTTTCGACGCCCCAGATGCGGATTTGCGGGCGCAGCGCCTTGCAGGCGGCGGCGACGCCGGCGGCCAAGCCGCCGCCGCCGATGCTGACCACGACGTCGGCGGCTTCGGGCAGCTCGTCGAGGATCTCCAGGCCGAGCGTGCCCTGGCCGGCGATGACGGCGGGATCGTCGAAGGGATGGACCATGACGCAGCCATCGGCGACGGCGGCGGTGGCCTGGGCGAAGGCGTCGGCGATGGCGTTCACCAGCACGATCTCGGCGCCGTAGCCGCGAGTGGCGTCGAGGTAGTTGGCGGGAGTGGAGGCGGGCATGAAGACGCGGGCGCGCATGTCCAGAACGCCGGCGGCGTAGGCGACCGCCTGGGCGTGATTGCCGCCGCTGACGGCGACCACGCGCGTGCCGGGCGCGAGCGTGGCCATCTTGTTGAAGGCGCCGCGGACCTTGAAGGAACCGGTCTTCTGCAGCAGCTCGAGCTTGAGGTAGACGGGGGCGCCGAGGCGGCGGCCGAGGGTGGCGCTGGAAACGAGCGGGGTGCGGCGGACGAAGGGGGCGATGCGCGCCTGGGCGGCGCGGATAGCCTGCAGGGAGACGCCTTCCAACTCGGGCGCGGGCATCACGGCTCAGGCGTCAGTGGCGCCGTGACATTTCTTGTACTTCTTGCCGGAACCGCAGGGGCAGGGGTCGTTGCGGCCGACCTTCTCCTCGCTGCGGACGACGGTGGCGACGGCGGCGGGGGCGTCGCCGCCGGAGAAGCGCAGCTCGCGCGCCTGCTTCTGCTTGCGGCGTTCCATCTCGCGCTCGTAATCGCGCATGGCCTGGGCCTCGGCCTCGCGGCGGGAGGCGAGCTCGCGCTCCTGCTCCTCGCGCGTCTGGATGCGGGCCAGAAACAGGGTGTGGACACTCTCGCCTTCGATGCGTTCCATCAGGTCCTGGAACATGTCGAAGGATTCCTTCTTGTACTCGATCAGCGGGTCGCGCTGGCCGTAGCCGCGCAGGCCGATGCCCTCCTTGAGGTGATCCATCGCCAGGAGGTGATCCTTCCACAGGTTGTCGAGAATCTGGAGCATGACGATGCGCTCGAAGTGGCGCAACTGGGGGGCGCCGATGAGCGCCTCCTTCTCGTCGTATTTGGCGCGCAGCAGGTCCACCAGGGCGTGGTGGAGCTCCTCGAAGTTGAGGGTATCGGCCTCGACCGAATCCTGGTAATCGATGCCAAAGCGCTCCTTGATGGACTGGCGCAAGCCGGCGAGGTTCCACTTGTCGGGGTGAACGTCCTTGCCGCAATAGGCGGCGAGGTCGGCCTCGATCGCGGCCTCGGCGACGCCGAGCAGGAACTCCTTCTGATCGAGGCCGGCGAGCAGGTCGCGGCGCATGCCGTAGACGGCCTCGCGCTGCTTGTTCATCACGTCGTCGTACTCGAGCAGGTGCTTGCGGCTTTCGAAGTGCTGGGCCTCGACCTGTTCCTGGGCGGCGGCGATGCGGCGGGTGATGAGGCGGCTTTCGATGGGCTGGCCCTCCTCCATGCCCAGCTTGAGCATGAGGCCGGAGATCTTCTCGCCGCCGAAGATGCGCAGCAGATCGTCCTCGAGCGAGAGGTAGAAGCGGGAGGAGCCGGGATCGCCCTGGCGGCCGGCGCGGCCGCGGAGCTGGTTATCGATGCGGCGGGACTCGTGGCGCTCGGTGCCGATGATGTGGAGGCCGCCGAGAGCGACGACCTCGTCGTGCTCGCGGTCGGTTTCGGCCTTGTAGGGGGCCATGGCGGCGGCGCGTTCGGCGGCGGGGAGGGTATCCCAATGCACGCCCTTCTTGAGCAGGGCGGCGCGCACCATGGCTTCGGGGTTGCCGCCGAGCAGGATGTCGGTGCCGCGGCCGGCCATGTTGGTGGCGATGGTGACGGCCTTCTTGCGGCCGGCCTGGGCGACGATCTCGGCTTCCTTTTCGTGGAACTTGGCGTTGAGGACGACGTGCGGGATTTTGCCCTTGCGCAGCATGTCGCTGACGCGCTCGGACTTTTCCACCGAGATGGTGCCGACGAGCACGGGCTGGCCGCGCTGGGCGCACTCCTTGATCTCCTCCACCACGGCGTTGAACTTCTCGCGCTCGGTGCGGTAGACGACGTCGGAGTGTTCCTTGCGGATGAGATCGCGGTTGGTGGGGATGACGACGACGTCGAGCTTGTAGGTGGAGTGGAACTCGGTCGCCTCGGTTTCGGCGGTACCGGTCATGCCCGCGAGCTTGCGGTACATGCGGAAGTAGTTCTGGAAGGTGATGGTGGCGAGGGTCTGGTTCTCGCGCTCGATCTTGACGCCCTCCTTGGCCTCGACCGCCTGATGCAGGCCGTCGGACCAGCGCCGGCCGGGCATGAGGCGGCCGGTGAACTCGTCCACGATGACGACCTTCTTTTCGACGCGGCCGGTCTGGGGGTCGGGCTCCTCCTTGACCACGTAATCCACGTCCAGCTTGTAGAGCGTGTGGGCGCGGAGGGCCTGATTGACGTGGTGGATGAGCTCCATGTTGACGATGTCGTAGAGGTTCTCCACGCCCAGCGCCTGCTCGCATTTGGCCACGCCCTGCTCGGTGAGCGTCGAGGTGCGCTGCTTCTCGTCGAGGTAGTAGTCGCCGGTGGCGGCCTTTTCGGTGCCCTCGGGCGGATCGCCGCGCTCGAGGCGGGGGATGATGCGGTCGATGCGGTAGTACTTGTCGGTGGACTCCTCGGAGGGGCCGGAGATGATGAGCGGGGTGCGGGCCTCGTCGATCAGGATGGAGTCGACCTCGTCCACGATGGCGAAGTGGTGGGGACGCTGGACGCAATCGCCGAGTTCGAACTTCATGTTGTCGCGCAGGTAATCGAAGCCGAACTCGTTGTTGGTGCCGTAGGTGATGTCGCAGGCGTAGGCGGCCTTGCGCTGGGCGTCGTCGAGGTCGTGGAGGATGACGCCGACGCTGAGGCCGAGGGCCTGGTACAGGCGGCCCATCCACTCGGAGTCGCGGCGGGCGAGGTAGTCGTTGACGGTGACGACGTGGACGCCGCGGCCGGCGAGGGCGTTGAGGAAGACGGGGAGGGTGGCGACGAGGGTTTTGCCCTCGCCGGTCTTCATTTCGGCGATGCGGCCCTGATGCAGCACCATGCCGCCGATGAGCTGCACGTCGAAGTGGCGCATCTGCAGGACGCGGCGGCCGGCTTCGCGCACCAAGGCGAAGGCGTCGGGCAGGAGCTCGTCGAGCGCGGCCTTTTCGGCCTCGAGCTTCTCCTCCTCGGTGGTGGCGGCGGCGCTGCGCTCGCGCACGAACTGCTGGAACTCGGCGGTCTTGGCGCGCATCTCGTCGTCGCTGAGCGCCTGCATGGCGGGCTCGAGATCGTTGATGCGCTGCACCTGCGGACGCAAGCGCTTGATTTCACGCTCGTTCTTGGTGCCGAAGACCTGGGCGACAAGGGATGGCATAACTCGCGCAGCGAGGCGGCGGGATAGCTGATTTTACCACGCGGGCATTGACAGGCGCGGGCCCCAG
>JAKAOE010000449.1 GCA_021823305.1 Acidobacteriota bacterium | reverse complement strand
AGCCAGTGCGGCTGAGGATGCAGTCCACGCCCAGCACCTTGCCGGTGGTGAACCAGTAATAGCGGATGGGCGCCAGCGCGATCGAGGTCAGCGGCTGGAGGATGCGCACCGCGGCCGGGCCCTGCAGCGCCAGTTGGGTGTAGCGGTCGCTGGCGTCGATGACCTCGGCCTGGAAGCGATTGTGCTCGCGGATATAGCGGAAGTCCTTGTCGCGGTTGGCGGCGTTGACCACGAGCCAGTACTGGCGGTCGCTGAACTTGTGCACCAGCAGGTCGTCCACGAAGGTGCCGCGCGCGGTCATGAGGCCGCTGTACTGCGCCTGATCGAGGTGGAGGCGGGCGGCGTCGTTGCAGGTGACGTGCTGCACCAGGGCGAGCGCCTCGGGCCCCTGGACGGAGATCTCGCCCATGTGGCTGACGTCGAATAATCCCGCGCGCTCGCGCACGGCGCGGTGTTCGGGCAGGATGCCGGAGTATTCGACCGGCATCTCCCAGCCGCCGAACGGCACCATCTTGCCGCCCAGACGCCGATGCGTTTCATAGAGTGCGGTGCGGCGGTTGAGGCTGGGGGCGGCGATAGGTGAGTCGCTCAAACGTCCTCCCAAGGGGGAAAATCTAAGCTAGCATGGAGCGTGGATAGGGAACAACCGGCGGTGCGGACCCAGGCCGGCATGGCCACGCCGGCCGCCACCGCCGCCTACGCCGCCGCCTTCCCGCAATTCGCCGCCAGCGGGCATTTTCGCAAGCTGCGCTGCGGCGCGCCGCTCACCATCTCCTCGCTCGGGCTGGGCACCTACCTGGGCCAAGCCGACGACGCCACCGATGACGCCTACGCCATGGCGGCGGCGGCGGCGCTGGCCGGCGGCATCAACCTGCTGGATACGGCGATCAACTACCGCCATCAGCGCAGCGAGCGCGCGCTCGGGCGCGCGCTGCGCGCCGGCGGCACGCCGCGTGAACGGGTGGTGGTGTGCAGCAAGGCGGGCTACGTGCCGGGCGGCGAGCTGGCGAACTACATGCGGCTGGGGCTGATCCGGCCGGGGGAGCTGGCGGCGGGGGTGCACTGCATGGCGCCGGTGTATCTGGCGCACCAGTTGGAGCGCAGCCTGGAGAATCTCGGCTTGGAGGCGCTCGACGTCTACTATCTGCACAATCCCGAGACGCAGCAGGCCGAGCTCAGCCGGGAGGAGTTTTACCGCCGCCTGCGGGCGGCCTTCGAGCTGCTGGAGAAGCAGGCGGCGCAGGGGCGCATCGGCGCCTACGGGGTCGCCACCTGGAGCGGCCTGCGCGTGCCGCCCGACGCCAACGATTATCTCGACCTCAACCGTATGGTGGCGCTGGCGCGCGAGGTCGCCGGCGAGGGGCATCGCTTCCGCTTCGTGCAGCTGCCCTACAACCTGGCCATGCCGGAGGCCTACACGCTGCTTAACCAGACTGTGGAGAAGCCGCCCTACGTCTCCAGCCTGAACGCCGCCTTCCGGCTCGGGGTGAACGTCATCGCCTCCGCCAGCCTGATGAACGGGCGGCTGCAGGCGCTGCCCGAGGAGGTGCGGGCGCACCTGCGGCAGTTTCTGCCGCCGGCCGCGAGCGACGCCGAGCTGGCGCTGCAGTTCGTGCGCTCGACCGGGGGAGTGGCGGCGGGGCTGGTGGGGATGGCGCAGGCGGCGCACGTGGCCTGCAACCTGCGCGCCGCGGCGGTGCCGCCCGCGCCGCCGGCGCAGCTCGGCCGGTTGCTGCAAAGCTGAGGTGGTTCAGGCGCGACGCGGCAGGTCCCGAGTCGTACCAGCCCCCGCGCGCGCCGCGCCGGCGGCGCATCCTGGCGCATGGCCGACAAGTCACCCTCCCAGAGCCCGCTTCCGAAGAACTTTGCCAGGCCACGCACGCGGCGGACCCGGACGACCTCCGCCAGCGCCTGGTTCACCGCCGCCGAGTAGGTCCGGGTCCCGAGTTCGCGCCGCGCCTCTTCGAGCAGCTTCTCGTCCAGTCGCGGCAACTGGGAGACGCCCTGAGCGCCAGCGGGCGTCCGTTGCCGGGGACCGAAGCTCGGCCACAGCCCGACCAACGGGAGGGCGTCCCAACTCAGGGGTGGCCGTGCCACCACAAGATTTGTGCGCTTCATGCGCACAGTATAGCGCCCGGGCCGGCGGCGCCCGGGCGCGGCGGCGGCGTAAGCCGCGGGGGCTGGAGTATGCTAAGTGGCATATGCTGAAAAAAGAGCGTCTGTTCACGCCCGGTCCCACCGCGCTGCTGCCCCAGGCGCAGGCCGCAATGGCGGCGATGGGGCTGCACCACCGCACGCCCGAATTCCGCGCCGTCTTCTCCGCCACGCTGCAGCGGCTGCGCGCCTTCCTGGGCACGCGCAACGAGGTGCTGCTGCTGGCCGCGAGCGGCACCGGGGCGATGGAGGCGGCGGTGGCCAACCTGCTCTCGCCCGGCGAGCGGGTGCTGGTGCTCTCGGCGGGCAAGTTCGGCGAGCGCTGGGAGAAGCTGGCCAAGGCGTTCGCCGCGTCGGTGGATCTGGTGCAGCTGCCCTACGGCGAGAGCTTCGGCGCCGAGCAGGTGCGGGGGCGCTGCGGCGGGGCGCATCCGGCCAAGCTGCTGCTGGTGCAGGCGAGCGAGTCCTCCACTGGTTGCAAGCACGACATCGCCGCCA
>JAKAOE010000448.1 GCA_021823305.1 Acidobacteriota bacterium | reverse complement strand
ATGTGCCGCCAGTGCTGCCCCCCGTCCAGGCTGCGGAAGACGCCGCCCTTTTTCGGCGGCGCCGCGCCGCGGCCGCGGCCGCCGAAGCCGCCGAAGCCGGTGTCCGGGTCGGCCTGCACGATGGCGTAGACGATGCGCGGGTCGCGCGGATAGATCGCCAGCCCGATCCGCCCCTTCACCCCCGGCGGCAGCCCGTTGGTCAGCTCGGTCCAGTGCGCCCCGCCGTCGTTCGAGCGGTAGATGCCGCTGCCCGGCCCGCCGCCGTTGTATCCCCAGCCCTTGCGCTCGCGCTGGTACATCGCCGCGAATAGCAGATTGGGATCGTCCGGGCTCATCGCCAGATCGGTGGCGCCGGTGTACTGGTTGACGTACAGCACCCGCGTCCAGGTCGCCCCGCCGTCGGTGGTCTTGAAGACCCCGCGCTCGGTGTTCGGCCCCCACAGGTGCCCCATCGCCGCCACGTAGACGATCTCCGGGTCGCGTGGGGCGATCACGATCTTGGCGATGTGGCGGGTGTCCACGAGGCCCATCTTCTTCCATGTTTTCCCGGCGTCCTCGGACTTGTAAATCCCGTCGCCCCAGGACGAGCTCTGGCGGTTGTCCACTTCTCCGGTGCCGATCCAGACGATGCTCGGGTCCGACGGCGCCACCGCCAGCGCTCCGATGGACGTCATCCCGCCCGCGTGGTCGAAGATCGGCGTCCACGACACGCCCGCGTTGTCGCTGCGGAACGCCCCGCCGGTCGCGGTGGCCACGTACATCGTCTCGGGCTCGCCCGGCGTCACCACCCCGGTCACGTCCGCGATGCGGCCGCCGGTCGCCGCCGGCCCGATCGAGCGCCAATGCAGCCCACGCACCGCGGAGGCAGGCACCTGCTGCGCCGCCGCCGCGCAGACCGCGGCCGCGAGAATCAGAACGAGCTTGTTATGGGGCATAAAAGGCTCTCAACGGGGAGAAGCATACAGGCGATCGAGCAACTCCGCCAGCCGCCAGCCGGCGCGGTCCAACTGCCGCTCGATCACCGCCTGCGCCTGCCGCACGTAGGCGCGGCTCAAGCGCAGCGGCCGCCGTACGCAGCCGTAGGCCGGATGCAGCGGCCCATAGGCATATTGCACCGCCAGGGCATGGCTTTGCCAGAGCCAATCGGCGAGATTCCCGGTTCCGCCCGCATCCCGCCCGCCGAAGCGTTGCTCCAGCCGGCGCGCCAGCCCGGCCGGGCCGCCGCCGCGCAGCAGTGGCGTGAGCATCGCCGTGTCCCAGTCGGCGTGCAGCTCGCCCCGCCGCCCGCCGGGCAGCACGGTGCGCACGCAGTTGCCGCCCTCGTCGCCGTGGTCGGAGGCGTGGAGCGGCTGGTGCGCATCGCCCACCAGGTGGATGATGTAGCGCAGCGCCGCCACGTTCCGCGGCTTGCGCTCGAACCGCGCCAGCGCCGTCACGATACAGTCGCCGCGGCACGCCCGCGCCAGCGCCCCGTGCCCGCGCGCCGCCGTGAGCGGGAGATTCGCGAAATGCCACGGCTCGGTCTCCCGCGTGCGCACCGCGTCCGCCCAGTCCGCCACGCGCACGATCCAGGGCGCGCCGGCGGGTTCGCGGCAGCCGTAGCGCGCGATCGGGTGCGCCGCCAGAATCCGGTTCACCTCCGCCCGCGCCGGCGGCGTCATGCGCGCCCAGGCGAGGTAGGCGATCGTCTGGTGTCCGGCGCACCCCCACGCCCGGGCGTGCGCCGCCAGCGATACGACCGCGAGCGCCGCCGCGAGCGCCGCCCGGCGCCTCACGGCTTGCCCTTCATGTCCAGCCCTTTCCACAGGATCGCGTTGAACCGCCGGGCGTTGAGATGATCCGCGTGCACGAAGTCCATCCCGCGCGTCATCCGCGCCCAGTAGGCCCCGCTGTGCGTGGGCTCCAGCGCCGCGCCCGCGCCGCGCGGAATCGGCAGCGTGGTGGCGTAGAGGAAGCGCGAAGGCGTCGCGGTGTAGGTCCAGTCCTTCTGCCGCAGGTCGAAGACCGCGCTCATCGGCTGCGCCGCCGCGTCGTGCAGGTTGAGCGGCCCGATCTCGAGCACTTCCTCCATCGTCTTCAGCATGTTCACCGTGTTGTAGGCGTTCGAGATCACGGCGTGGTGCTTCACGTAGGGCCCGATGATGAACGCCGGGCTGCGGTGCGCGTCCACGTGGTCGGCGCCGTCCTGGGCGTCGTCCTCCACGATGCAGATCAGCGTGTCGTCCGCGTACGGGCTGTGCGCCACGGTCTGGATCAGCAGCCCCACCGCGTAGTCGTCGTCGGCGATCTGGCGCTCGGGCGTGTTCAGCCGGTCGAGCGCGTTGCCGAAGTTGCCGAAGTGGTCGTGCTCCAGCCGCACCAGCTCGAGGTTGGGCAGGTCGTGGCGCGCGACGTAGCCGTCAAACTCCCGCTTCCACTCCAGGAAGCGGTAGTAATCCGGATACGACTGATCGAAGCCGCGGAAGTAGGGGTCGGTGCGGCCCACCAGCGCCGGCGTCACCGGATACGCCACCGTGGTGTGCGTGCGGTAAGGGAACAGCAACTCCGGAATCGCCCCCGGCGCGCGCTGGCTGTACACGCCGGCCACCCAGAAGCCGTAGTTGCGCACCGTCAGCCCCGCGCGCAGCGCCGCGTTCCAGAGATATCCCTGTCCGGCTT
>JAKAOE010000006.1:4057-12725 GCA_021823305.1 Acidobacteriota bacterium | reverse complement strand
CTGCAATCACCACAAGGGCGACCGGCTGCTGCACGAGGCGGGCATGGCGCTGCTGCGCGATCCGCGCCCGTTCAATCTGCACACCAGCCGCCACCTGATCCGGATGATGGGCCGCAGCGACGAGAAATGGCGCAAGTACTTGTTCTTCTAGCCCGCCGGACCGCGCTGGCGCGCGCGCGCCGGTGGACGCCGGCGGGCGGCTGCTAGAATCCGGACATGGATTATCTGTTCTCGCCTTGGCGGTACCGCTACCTGACTGAGGCGCGCGCCCGCGAGGGCATGCCGGGAGGCGAGTGTGTGCTGTGCGCGCAACTGGCCGCGCGCGACGACCGCGAGGCGCTGGTCGTCTACCGCGGGCGGCTGGCGGCGGTGATGCTGAACCGCTACCCCTACACCGCCGGCCACGTCATGGTGCTGCCGCTCACCCATTGCGCCACGCTGCGCGAATGCGGCGCGGAGACGCGGGGCGAAATCATGGAGTTGGCGGCGCGGGCGGAAGCGGCGCTGCAGGCGGAATATCGCCCAGAAGGGATGAACGTGGGCGTCAACCTGGGAGCGGCGGCGGGCGCCGGCATCGCCGGGCACCTCCACCTGCATGTGGTGCCGCGCTGGATGGGCGATTCGAACTTTATCAGCGTGGTGGGCGAGACGCGGGTGCTGCCGGAAACGCTGGAGGATACTTACGACCGGCTGGCGCGGGCCTTCGCCGCGCCGGGCGGCGCCTGAGGCGGCTCAGCCCGCCCACGCCCGGAACAGCAGCGCCGCGTTGGTGCCGCCGAAGCCGAACGAGTTCGAGAGGATGGCGCCGAGGGCGCGGGGGCGCGCCTGGTTGGGGGTGTAGTCGAGGTCGCAGTCGGGATCGGGGGTTTCGAGGTTGATGGTGGGCGGAACGATCTGGTGCTCGAGCGTGAGCACGCAGATGCCCGCTTCCAGGCCGCCCGCGCCGCCGAGCAGATGTCCGGTCATGGACTTGGTCGAGCTGATCGCCAGTTTGGCGGCGTGACCGCCGAAGAGGCGTTTGATCGCCAGCGTCTCGAACTTGTCGTTGTAGGGGGTGGAGGTGCCGTGGGCGTTGATCGCATCCACCTCGTCCGGCGCCACGCCGGCGTCGGCCAGGGTCTGCTGCATGGCGGCCAGGGCGCCCTCGCCCGATTCCGAGGGCATGGTGATGTGGAAGGCGTCGGCGCTCATGCCGTAGCCCACCAGTTCGGCGAGGATGCGGGCGCCGCGGCGGCGCGCGAACTCGAGCTCCTCCAGCACGATGATGCCGGCGCCCTCGCCGATCACGAAGCCGTCGCGGTGCAGGTCGAAGGGGCGGCTGGCGCGGGCGGGATCGTCGTTGCGGGTCGAGAGCGCGCGCATCGAGGCGAAGCCGGCCACGCTCAGCGGCGTGATCGCCGCCTCGGCGCCGCCGGCGATCATCGCGTCGGCGTAGCCGTGCTGGATGAGGCGGAAGGCGTCGCCGATGGAATGGGCGCCGGAGGCGCAGGCGGTGCAGGCGGCGGAGTTGGGGCCGCGGGCGTTGAAGCGGATGGACACTTGGCCGGCGGCCAGATTCACGATCGCGGCGGGGATGAAAAAGGGCGAGACGCGGCGCGGACCGCCCTCGAGCAGCGCCTTGTGTTCGCGCTCGATCACGTCGAATCCGCCGATGCCGCTGCCGATGTGGACGCCGACCCGGGGCGCGAGCGTGTCGGGAACCTCCAGCCCGGAGGCGGCCATGGCCTCGCTGGCGGCCGCCATCGCGAACTGGATGAAGCGGCCCATTTTCTTGAGCTCCTTCTTCTCGATCACGGTGAAGGGATCGAACCCCTTCACCTCGGCGGCGAAGCGGCAGCTATAGGCGGAGGCGTCGAAGAGCGTGATCGGAGCGACGCCGCTGCGCCCGGCGAGCAGGCCGGCCCAGGTCTCCGGCGCGGTCAAGCCCAGGGCGGAGATCAGGCCCACACCGGTGACCACGACACGGCGCCGGTGGATGAGATGAGGCGAACTGCTGGAGGGGGTCAGGCCGGTTCTCCCGCCTTGGCGCGGATGTAGTCCACGGCATCCTGCACGCGGCGGATCTTTTCCGTGTCTTCATCCGGGATCTGGACGTTGAACACGCTTTCGAACTCCATCACCAGCTCGACCAGATCCAGCGAATCGGCGCCCAGGTCTTCCACGAACGAGGCGGTGGGAGTGACCTCGCCCGGCTCGACGCCGAGCTTTTCTACCACGATCGAGCGTACCTTGGCTTCGATGTCATCGTTCTGGGGCATTCGCTTCGTCCTCCGGCCGTCCGGCCACGGCGCATAGCGCGCGAAAAACTTATGATACACGATGCCCGCGCCAAACCGCTTCCAAGCGGGCGGCGGGGATGGCGCCGGGACGCAGGATGCGCGGCTCGGGACCGCACAGATCAACCACGGTGGACGGCAGGGCGGAGGGAGTGGGGCCGCCGTCGGCGAGCAGCGGACAGGCGGCGCCGAACTGGGCGGCCACTTCGGCGGCGGTGCGACAGGCGGGCTGGCCGCTGCGGTTCGCGCTGGTGAGCGTGAGCGGCACGCCGGCGAGCCGGAGCAGCTCGGCCAGCAGCGGCAGGTCGGGCTGGCGCAAGCCGACGGTGCCGGTGCCGGCGGTGACCGCAGGCGCCAGGCGCGGCGCGGCGGGCACCACCAGGGTGAGGGCGCCCGGCCAAAAGGCGGCGGCGAGCCGGTCGAACCACGGCGGCAGCGCCGTCGCCAGCCCGGCCGCCTGCTCGCGGCCGCTCACCGCGACCGGCAGCGGCTGATCGAAGCCTCGTCCCTTGAGCTCGAACACGCCGGCGACGGCGGCATCGTCGAGGGCGTTGGCGGCCAGGCCGTAGACGGTGTCGGTGGGCACGGCCACCACGCCCCCGGCGGCGATGGCGGTGGCGAGTTCCGCGACCGCCCCGGCGTCGGGATGCCGGGGGTCAAGCGTGAGCACACGCGGCATGGTTATCAGTTGGGCACTCGCGGCGGAAACAACGAAGGGGGACGATCTCTCGTCCCCCTTCGCCCAATTCCCGAAGAGCTTGCGTTACTTCTTCTTCGAGGTCTTCTTCGCCGCCGGCTTCTTCGCAGCCTTCTTGGCGGGTTTCTTCGTTGCCATGAGCGATTCTCCAATCGAACAGAATCTGCGCGAGCGTGCCCGCGCAGGATAAGTGCATGTATAGAATTTGCGCGCGCGGGTGTCAAGCGAAAAATGGGGACGGACGCGCGTCCGGCGCCGCGCGCGCTCCCGCGCCGCAACCCACGCCGCGGGAGCGACGTCCTATAGACGATAGGAGCCTCGCGCCGCCCATGACGAAGTCCGCCATCCTCTGCCTTCCGCTCTGCGCCGCGCTGCTCGCCGCCGCGGCGGCGCAGGAGCTGCCGGGGGCGCGCATCGCGCCGATCACGCCGGGACGCGGCGCCGCCGCGCCGGCGGCGCGCGGGCGGGCGACGCCGCAAATTCCGACGATCGTCGCCAACGCCAACCTGGTGAACATGGTGTTCAGCGTGGAAGGCAGGCACAACGCCTTCCTCTCCCGTTTGGGGGAGAACGACTTCCGTGTGCTGGAGGACGGACGGCTGCAGCGCATCCGTTTCTTCTCGGTGGAGGACCAGTTGCCGCTGACGCTGGGCCTGCTGCTCGACACCAGCCCCAGCCAGGCAGGCGTGCTGGGTGAGGAGCAGGCGCTGAGCGACGAGTTCTTCCGCCAGGTGATCACGCCCAAGGACCTGGCCTTCGTGGTCGGCTTCGACATCAACACCACGCTGCTGCAGGACCTGACCTCCTCGCCGGCGGAGCTCAGCCGCGCCGTCAATCACGCCCATATCGGCGGCACCGACGCCGGCAGCATCGGCATCCTCAACCCGGGGCCGTTCCCCAGCCAGGGCCCGCAGGGCGCGACCCACCTTTGGGACGCGATCTACCTCGCCTGCCATGAGGAGCTGGCGCACCAGGTCGGGCGCAAGGCGATCATCGTGGTCACCGACGGCGGTGAACAAGGCAGCAGCTACACCCAGCAGGACGCGCTGCGCGCGGCGCTGGACAGCAACACCGTGGTGTTCGCGGTGATCGCCTACGACCGCCATTTCGGCGGCTACGGCCTCGGCGGCATCGGACCGGGACCGGGCCAGTTGCGGCAGATCGCGCGCGAAACCGGCGGCCGGACCTTCAACGCCGGCCGCAACCTGCAGAAGGCGTTCGCGAGCATCGAGCAGGAGCTGCGCAGCCAGTACACCCTGGGCTACCGCTCCGACCGGCAGACCTTCAACGGCAAGTTCCGGCGGGTGCAGATCGAGTTGACCGGCACGGCCAGGAAGCTGCACCCGCACGCGAAAGTGCGGGCGCGCAGCGGTTACTTCGCGGTCCCACCGGGCAGCTGATCGAACGCGAGCTGGCACGCGGCGCCGGGCGCGGCTGCGGCCACCGGGGCGTAGCTGCGGCGATGCAGCGGAGACGGGCCGTGGCGTCGCAAGGCGGCGAGATGCTCGGGCGAGGAGTAGCCCTTGTTGCCCGCCAGGCGATAGGCGGGAAAGACCGGATCCCAGGCGCGCATCAGTGCATCGCGATGGACCTTGGCCAGGATCGAGGCGGCGGCGATGGAGATGGAGCGGGCGTCACCGTGGATCAGGGCGCGCTGCTCGCCCGGCCAATCAAGCGCCACCGCGTCCACCAGCAGGCAATCCGGGCGCCGCGCCAGGGCGATGACGGCGGCCAGCATGGCGCGGCGCGAGGCCTGCAGAATGTTCACCGCGTCGATGGCGGCGGCGTCCTCGGCGGCCACCGCCCAGGCCAGGGCGCGGGCCCGGATCTCGCGGTCGAGGCGCTCGCGCGTGGGCGTATCGAGCAGCTTGGAATCATTGAGGCCGCGGATGCGGTCCTCGGGGTGGAGCACCACTGCGGCCGCCACCACCGGCCCGAACAGCGACCCGCGCCCCGCTTCGTCCACGCCGGCCACGCAGGCCCTGCCCCGCGCCCAAGCTTCGCGCTCGTAGGTGGCGTCGCAGCGCGTGGCGGCCTCCGCGCCGGCTTCAGGATTGGGCCGGGGCCTTGCGGGCGGCGGTCTCGGTCTCGCGGATGCGGGCGGCTTTGCCGCGCAGCCCGCGCAGGTAATACAGCTTGGCGCGGCGCACGCGGCCGCTGCGGACCAGCTCGACCCGGTCGATCACGCGCGCGTTCACCGGGAAGATACGCTCCACGCCGTGGCCAAACGAGATCTTGCGGACGGTGAAGGAACGGCGGGCGCCGCGTTCGTTGCGGGCGATGCAGACGCCTTCAAAAGCCTGCACCCGCTCCTTGTCGCCCTCGCGAATCTTGACGTGGACGCGGATGGTGTCGCCGGGATGGAAGGCGGGCAGGGGCGCGCCGGCCTGTTGGCCGGCAAATTTCTGGATGGCGGGCTTCAGACTCATGGGAACACTCCGCGGCCAAGTTGCCGTCGCGAATAGATCAACAGTTTAGCAGACGCCGCACCTGCCCGCCGGCGCCGGGCCTCTCAATGCGCGGCGAACCAGGCCTCGGCCTGGGCCAGATCCTCGGGCGTGTCGATGCCGATGGTGTTGAACGGCGTGGACGCCATGGCGATGCGGACGCCGTGGTCGAGAAAGCGGAGTTGCTCCAGGCGCTCGGCCAGCTCCAGCGGCGACGGCGGCCAGGCGTGGAAGGCCTCGAGCGCGGCGCGGGAGTAGGCGTAGTAGCCGAGGTGCTTGAGATACTGCGGCGCCGCCTCGCGCGGATAGGGGATGACGGCGCGGGAAAAATACAGGGCGCGGCCGTTGGCTTCGACCACCACCTTGCAGGCGCTCGCCGGCTGCGCCTCTTCAGCGGACACCGGCGTGTAGAGCGAGGCAACTTCAATATCGGGCGCGGAGAACAGGGCTTCGACCAACGCCGTCAGCATTTCGGGCTGGACCATCGGCTCATCGCCCTGAATGTTGACCGCGGCATCGGCGTCCAGCTCGCGTACCACCTGCCACACGCGGTCTGTACCCGAAGCGTGCCCGGCCGACGTCATATGCACCGGAATCGCGGCGCTGCGACAAAAGCTTGCGATTTCTTCGCCGTCGGTCGCCACCACCACCGACCGCAGCAGGGCGCATCCGGCGGCGCCTTGGTAGACCCTCTGGATCATCGGTACGCCGGCGATGGAGCGCAGCGGCTTGCCGGGCAGGCGGGTGGCGCCCATCCGGGCGGGTATGACGCCGACGATGTTGGGCGTAGGGCGCATGGGGTTTAGGGTAGCGTAGGCTGGGGACGTATCGCATGGACATCGGGAAAATCGCGTGCGTGGCGGCGTTGGCGGCCGGACTGGCGTGGGGACAGGCCGCGACATTGCACGGCAAAGTGGCGGAATCCTCCGGGGCGGCGATCGCCAACGCCCAGGTGGAGGCGACCAGCGTGGCCACCGGCATGGCGCAGCGGGCACGCTGCGACGACGCCGGCGACTATTCCCTGCCCGGGCTCGCGGCCGGACGCTATATGGTGACGTTCAGCGCGCCCGGCTTCACCAGCCGCAGCCGGCAGGTGACGCTCACCGCGGGCGCCGAGCACGAGCTCGATGCCGCGCTGACACCGTTGCTGTCGCTCGCCAGCCTCGGCTTTCCGTCCTCGGAAACCCAGGGCAACGCCAAAGAACAGGCGCTGCTCAACCGGCGCTCCCACATGCTGCACATCCACCAGGACCTGGGGCTGATCACCATGATTCCGCTGGTGGCTACAGTGGTCTCGGGCGGGTTCGCGGGCGGGCGCGCGAGCCATACCGGAAAGCGTGAGCTGCACGCCATTTTGGGAACCACCACCGCGGCGCTGTACGGCGCCACCGCCTACTATGCGATCGCGGCACCCAAGATCAAGGGCGTCAAGAAGAAGGGGCCCATCCGGCTGCACGAGGCGATGGCGTGGATTCATATGCCGGGCATGATCCTGACGCCGATCTTGGGTGCGATGGCGTACTCGCAGCGCAGCAAGGGCGAGCGCGTGCACGGAATCGCGCGGCTGCACGGCGAGGTGGCGATCATCACGCTGGCGGCCTATACCATCGCGCTGTTGTCGGTGACGGTCCACTCCGGTCCGGTGGGACACGCGGCGTCCCATTCCTTGCACGCCGCCTTGCATTTGTTCGGGCGCCGGAAGCCGGTCGCTCCGGTGGAAGGAGCGCGGCCATGAGGAAGTGGCTGGGTGTCGCGGTGCTGGCGCTGGCGGCGCCGGCACTGGCGCAGGCGGGAAGCTGGCAATTGTTGCGCTCGACGCTGATCTACCATGTGGTGCATCCGCTGCACCATGCCGAGGGCGTGAGCCACGCCGCACGCGGCAAGGGCGTCTGCCAGGCGGGGACGTGCAACTTCCTGGTGGCAGCGCCGGTGAATTCGTTCCAGTCGGGCGACACCAACCGCGACCTGCACATGCTGCAAGTGACCCGCGGCGCGCAGTACCCGATGGTGGTGGTGCGGGTGACGGTGCCGCAGTCGGCGCTGCATTCGGGCACGTTGAAGGCCAACCTGGAGGTGCAGTTCGCCGGCCAGGACGTGCATTACAACCAAGTGCCGTTCCAGGTGGCCGCCAAGGGGCCGGACCTTACGCTGAGCGGCACAATCCCAGCCACGCTGACCGACTTCAAGATCACGCCGCCGGAGCTGCTGATGATGCCGATCCGGAACCAGATCCCGGTGACGGTGCAGATGACCTGGGGACCGGGCTAGGACAGGCGCTGGAGCCAGGCGGCGCGGGAAAGCACCTCGGCCTGGCGGGGGAAAAGCTTGTTCATGAGCACGGCGTGGACTTCGGGATCGAAGTCGGCGCACAGGTCGGACAGCACGGTGAGCTGAAAATCCTTGTCCGCGGCCTCGCGCAGAGTGGAGAGCACGACGCCACTGGTGGCGATGCCGGCCAGCACCAGGTGGCGGATCTCGCGGGCGCGCAGCACCACCTCGAGGTCGCTGCCGGCGAACGCGCTGACGCGGCGCTTGACCACCACCACTTCACCCGCGGCGGGCGGCAGCGACGGGCGCGGCTCGGTGAACGACGGCGCCGCCTGCTTGAGGTTGCGGAAGGCTTGGTTGCGCGGGCTGACCTCGGGGAAGCCGGGGCGGAAGCCGACGACGACGTGCAGGACGGGCACCGCGGCGGCGCGCGCGGCGGCGAGGGTCTCGGCGGCGGCGGCGAGATAGGCGGCCGGGTCGGGCAGGCGGTCCACGATGCCGGCTTGGACGTCCATCAGCAACAGCGCGGCATCGGCGTAGTCGGAAGGCATGGATCAATCCTCCTGGGCTAGCGCGCGCTCCTCGGGCGAGAGTTCGAGGCGCGCGAACAAGTCGGGACGCAGGCGGCGGGTCTTGCGCAGCGCCTGGCCGCGGCGCCAGCGGGCGATGGCGGCGTGGTCGCCGCCGCGGAGAACCTCGGGAACGGCGTGGCCCTCGAACTCGAGCGGGCGGGTGTAGTGCGGGCAATCGAGCATGAGCGGCGAGGAAAACGACTCGTTGACCGCCGACTGCTCGTGGCCGAGGACGCCGGGCACGAGCCGGGCGACGGCGTCGAGCACGACCGCGGCGGCGAGCTCGCCGCCGGAGAGGACGAAATCGCCGATCGCGATCTCCTCATCCACCCAGTGCCGGGCCACACGTTCGTCCACGCCTTCGTAGCGGCCGCAGACGAGAATGAGGCGGTCGAGCGCGGCGCAGGC
>JAKAOE010000006.1:0-4047 GCA_021823305.1 Acidobacteriota bacterium | reverse complement strand
CGGGCGTCGGCCTGGTGAAAGGCGCGCCCCTGGGCGGAGAGAAGGCAGACGCGGGTGCGGCTCGCCGGCGGCTGGGGGCCGGGCGTCGCGCCCAGCAGCGAGCGCAGGCAGGCGAAGATGGGCTCCGGCTTCATCACCATGCCCTCGCCACCGCCGAAGGGACGGTCGTCGGTGATGTGGTGCGGCCCGGGCGCCCAGTCGCGCAGGTTGTGGACCGCGATCTCGATCAGCCCGGCGGTACGGGCGCGGGCGACGACGCCGTGGGCCAGGGGCGAGTCGAAGAAAGCGGGAAAGATGGTGACCAGATCGAAGCGCATGCGGCCTACGGTTGATTGATCTCGGCCAGGCCCTCGGGCAGGCGCAGCGCGAGGCGGCGATCGGCGAGCGAGACGGATTCGACGTATTCGGCGGCGAACGGGATGAGCAGCTCGCCGGCGGGCGAAGCGACATGCAGCAGCGCGGCGGCGCCGGGAACCTCCTCGATCGCGGTGACGGGACCCAGCGGCCGGCCCCGGTCGAAGACCTGGCAGCCCTCCAGGTCGGAGATGAAGTAGGAACCTTCGGGCGCGCGGGCGCGCTCGGCGGCGGGCACCTGGACCTCGGCGCCCACCCAGGGCTCGGCGGCGGTGAGGTCGTCCAGACCGGCGAGTGCGAGCACGATCCGGCCTTTGTGCATCCAGGTATGGCGCAGCTCGAAGGCGCGGCGCTCGCCGCCGGCCGCGAGCAGCCAGACGCGCGCCAGGGCGGCGAAGCGGTCGGGGATGTCGGTCAACAGGTCGGCGGCGAGTTCGCCCTTGCGGCCCTGGGTCCTGGCGACGCGCGCCAGCGTGACCCAGGACGGGGGAACTTCAGACCGGGCGGCCATCGTCCTCCGGGTCCATGATGTTGAGCCCGGGGCGATCGTAGTCGCTGCCGCCCTGCGCGCGGTAGCTGCCCTCGAGCAGGGCGCGCAGGGCGCGCGCGGTGCGGCCGCCGCGGCCGACGACGCGGGGAAAGTCCTCGGGCGCGACGCGCAGCTCCCAGCAGGGGGCGGGAGAGCGCTCGCCGGGGCGCGGGCGCCGGACGACGGGAGCGATGCGGACGGCCTCGGGCTTCTGCACCAGGCCGCGCACGAGGTAGTTCAGGAGCGCTTCCATGGGTTCCTCCCGGACGCCGCCTCAGGCGGCGGTGGTGGCGCCGGCGCGCTGCCGCTGACGCTCGAGCAGCTTGGCCACCGTGGCCGAGAGCTGCGCGCCGCGCGCCGTCCAGTGGGCGATGCGCTCGGCGTTGAGCTCGATCAGCGCGGGGTTGGGCACCGGGTTGTAGGTGCCGAGGATTTCGAGCGAGCGGCCGTTGCGGGCCGCGCTCTTTTCCAGCAGCACGACGCGGTAGAACGGCTTCTTGCGGCTTCCTTCACGGGCGAGACGAATGGCGAGCACAAAGATCTCCTGAGTTGGGGAATGTCACTGCGGCGCGCCGGGCAGGCGGGCGTTCATGAGCTTCTTGCTCAGGAACGGCGAGCCGGCGACGGACTTGAACATCTTGCGCATCTGCACGTACTGCTTCAGCACCTGGTTGACTTCCTGCACGCTGACACCGGAGCCGCGCGCGATGCGCTTGCGGCGGCTGCCGTTGATGATCTGGTGGTGCCGGCGCTCCTGCTCGGTCATGGAGTTGATGATCGCTTCGGTGCGGGTGATCTGGCCCTCGTCCACGGAAGCGGAGGCGCGGTGCAACTGCTGGAAGGGGCCGACGCGGGGCAGCATCTTGACCAGGCTCTCGAGCGAGCCCAGCTTCTTGACCTGGCGCAACTGGTCGCGGAAGTCGGCCAGGGTGAAGCTGTCGCTGCGCATCTTGCGCTCCAGCTCCTGCGCCTGCTTCTGGTCCACCGCCTGCTCGGCGCGCTCGATCAGGCTGAGAATGTCGCCCATGCCGAGGATGCGGCCGGCGATGCGGTCGGGGTGGAAGACCTCGAGGCCGTCGAGACGCTCGCTGGCGCCCATGAACTTGATCGGCTGGCCGGTGACGGCGCGGACCGAGAGCGCGGCGCCGCCGCGGCTGTCGCCGTCCATTTTGGTCAGCACCACGCCGGTGAGCGCGAGCTCCTGATGAAAGGCGGAGGCGGAGCGGACCGCATCCTGGCCGGTCATGGCGTCGGCGACGAAGAGGATCTCCTGGGGCGCGAGCAGTTCCTTGAGCTGGCGCATTTCGCCCATGAGGGCGGCGTCCACGTGCAGGCGGCCGGCGGTATCCACGATCAGGATGTCGCAGCCCTGGCGGACCGCCTCGCGGCGGGCGTTGCGCGCCAGCTCCAGCCCGGCATCGATGGGGGCGGCGGCGGCGGGTTCGCCGGCGTAGAGCGGGGTGGGCACCTGTTCGGCCAGCAGCGCCAGTTGCTGGCGCGCGGCGGGGCGGTAGACGTCCACCGAAACCAGCAGCGGCCGGTGCCCCTGCTGCTTGAGCCAGCGCGCCAGTTTGGCGCTGCTGGTGGTTTTGCCCGAGCCTTGGAGGCCGGCCATGAGAACGACGGCGGGAGGGCGGGCGGACTTGAGGTTGAGGCGGGACTCGCCGCCCAGCACCTGCAGCAGCTCGTCGCGCAGGATCTTGACCACCTGCTCGGCCGGCGAGAGCGACTGCAGCACTTCCTGGCCCAGGGAGCGCCGGCGGATGGCGGCCACCAGGTCGTCGGCGACCTGTTGGGCGACGTCGGCCTCGAGCAGCGCCAGGCGGATCTCGGCCAGCGGCTCGGCGATGTTGGCCTCGCTCAGCCGGCCCTCGCCGCGCAGGGTCTTGAAGACCCGCTGCAGCTTATCGGTAAGCGTCTCAAACATAAGGAGGTAAGCAGGCGATCCTGCTTATTTTAGCGCAGCGGCGGCGCCGGGCGGGGAAGGACGGCGGGCCAGTTGCGCGGCGGCGCGGGGTGCGGTATCGTTACTTGCGCGCAGTTTCCACCCTCGGCGCATCCCCTTGGAGGCATTGAACTTGGACTCTTCCCGTGCTGCTGTGTACCGCTTTATCAAGTTCGCCCTGGCGGCGGTCGTCATCGTCGCGCTGGGCGGCCTGCTGACCGCGCATGGCTTCGCGCAGACGCCGGCGGCGCCGGCCGGCGGCGAAGCCCAGCTCATCCTGCCCAACCTCAGCCAGGGAACGTTTCTGGGCACGAGCGGGCGCACCATCCTGACCTGGGGGCTGCTGATCTGCTTCCTGGGGCTGCTGTTCGGATTCATCACCTACTCGCGGCTGCGCGACCTGCCGGTGCACTCCTCCATGCGCGAGGTGTCGGAGCTGATCTGGGAGACGTGCAAGACCTACCTGTTCACCCAGGGCAGGTTCCTGGTGGCGCTGGAAGCGCTGATCGCCGTCATCATCGTGGTCTACTTCGGCTATTTCGACGCCATGTCGGCGGCGAAGGTGATCACCATCCTGGCGTTCAGCCTGCTCGGCATTTTGGGCAGCTACTCGGTGGCCTGGTACGGCATCCGGGTGAACACCTTCGCCAACAGCCGCACCGCCTTCGCCAGCCTCAAGGGCAAACCCTATCCCTGCTATTCGATTCCGCTGCGGGCGGGGATGAGCATCGGCATGGTGTTGATCTCGATCGAGCTCACCATCATGCTCTGCATCCTGCTGTTCATCCCGGGCTCCTACGCCGGCCCCTGCTTCATCGGCTTCGCCATCGGCGAGTCGCTGGGGGCGGCGGTGCTGCGCGTGGCGGGCGGCATCTTCACCAAGATCGCCGACATCGGCGCCGACCTGATGAAGATCGTCTTCAACGTCAAGGAAGACGACGCGCGCAACCCGGGCGTGATCGCCGACTGCACCGGCGACAACGCGGGCGACTCGGTGGGGCCGTCGGCGGACGGGTTCGAGACCTACGGCGTGACCGGCGTGGCGCTGATCACCTTCATCCTGCTGGCGGTAAAGAGCCCGCTGGTGCAGGTGCAGCTGCTGGTGTGGATCTTCATCATGCGCATCGTGATGATCCTCACCGCCGGCGGCTCGTACTTCCTCAACAGCGCCTTCGCCAAGGCCAAGTACCTCAATGCCGACAAGTTCAACTACGAGAAG
>JAKAOE010000447.1 GCA_021823305.1 Acidobacteriota bacterium | reverse complement strand
CTGATGGTGGTGGACCTCCACGGGCTGTGCGCCGACTGGGACCCCATCCTGGCGCTGGCGCGCCAGCACGATCTGATCGTCACCGAAGACGCCTGCCAGGCGCCGGGGGCGACCTACAAGGGCCGCACCGCCGGCACCTTCGGCGCCGCCGCCGGCTTCAGCGTCAACGGCACCAAGAACTTCGCCGTGGGCGAAGGCGGCTTCATGGTGACCAATGACGACGAGGTGCGCGCCCGCGGCAACTGGCTCAAGCAGGTGGGCGAGGAACTGCCCGAAAGCGACCGCACCATGGCCTACAAGCACCTGCTGGCCTGGAACTACCGCACCCAGGAGCTGCCCTGCGCCCTCGGCCGGGCGCAACTGGCGCGCCTGAAGGACGTCAACGCCACCGGTCAGCGCAACGCCGCGCTGCTGGGCGAGCTGCTGGCGGATGTGCCCGGCCTGCGCCTGCCGTACGTGCCCGAAGGTTCGGTCTCGGTCTACCACAAGTACCGCATCACGCTGGTGCCCGAGGAGCTGGATACGCGCTTGCGCGGCGCCGCCCTGCGCGACGCCTTCATGGGCGCGCTGCGCGCCGAGGGCGTGGACTGCGATCTCTGGGGCTCGGCGCCGCTCTGCGCCCACCCCATGATCCAGGCGCGCACCCCGCGCGACCGGGCCGGGGATTATCCCGCCACCGTGGCCATGTTCGCCAACTCGTTCTGCCTCGGCAGCGACGTCCACCCGATCTACTGCCAGCCCGAGAGCCTGGTGACGGCGTGGGCGGAGGGGTTGCGCAAGGTGGCCGCCGGCGCCGCCGGGTTGTGATCCGTGGCTGAGGCGGACGGCAGGGCGGGCGCGAGCGCGGCGCTTGCGGCGGAAGTGCTCGAGTACGTCAAGGTCAACGCGCCGCTGGTGGCGCTGACGCACGCGCGCGTGGTGGACGGCACCGGCGCGCCGGCGCGCGAGGAGCAGACCGTTCTCGTGCGCGGCGGGCGGATCGAATTCGCCGGCGATGCCGCCTCCGCGGGCGTGCCGGCGGAGGCGCTGGTATTGGACCTCACCGGCCGGACGGTGATGCCGGGGCTGGTGGGGATGCACAATCACCTGTTCTATACCGGCTGCCCCAACCGGGACGCGCAGGGACGCGTGGCGCCGCCCGGCGCGCTGGTCAATCAGATTTCCTACACCGCGCCCCGCCTCTATCTCGGCTGCGGCGTGACGACCATGCGGACCACCGGCAGCATCGAGCCCTACGCCGACCTCAACCTCAAGCACCAAGTGGACGCCGGGCGGATGCCGGGGCCGAAGATGGACGTCACCGGCCCCTTCCTGAACGGCGCCAGCCCGTTTCCGCAGATGCGCGTGTTGCGCGGGCCCGACGACGCGCGGCGCATGGTGGACTACTGGGCGAGCGAGGGCGTGACGTCGTTCAAGGCATACATGAGCATCACCCGGGCCGAGTTGGCGGCGGTGATCGAGGCGGCGCACGCGCGCGGGCTCAAGGTCACCGGGCATCTGGGCTCGGTCGGCTATCGCGAGGCGGCCGCGCTGGGCATAGACAACATCGAGCACGGGCCCATCTACACCGACAGCGAGTTCGTGCCGGACAAGCGGCCGGACGTCTGCCCGCCGATCCGCTCGCTGGTGGAATTCTGGGAGAAGACGGACATCGCGAGCCCGCCGGTGCGGGAGATGATCGCCGACCTGGTGCGGCGGGGCGTCGCGCTCACCTCCACCCTGGCGGTGTTTGAGTTGAGCCTGCCGGGCCGGCCGGTGATGCAACCGCGTGTGCTCGATGCGATGTGCACGGAATCGCGCACCAGTTATCTCACCCTGCGGGCGCACGGCGTGTTCATGGGCATCCCGCAGCCGGCGCCGTGGGAGATCCTCTTCCGGAAGGAAATGGAGTTCGAGCGCGCCTTTGCCCGCGCCGGCGGCTTGTTGATGACCGGCCCGGATCCGACCGGCATGGGCGGGGTTCTGCCCGGCTTCGGGGATCAGCGCGGCGTGGAATTGCTGGTCGAGGCGGGCTTCCCGCCGCTCGAAGCGCTGGCGATCGCCACCCGCAACGGGGCCCGGTTCCTCGGGCAGGACGACCGCATCGGGACGATCGCCGCGGGCAAGCAGGCGGACCTGGTGGTGGTGCGCGGCAACCCGGCGGAGACCATCGCGGACATCGAAAACGTGGAGATCGTCTTTAAGGACGGCGTGGGCTACGACCCGGCCAAGCTGGTGGAGTCGGTGCGCGGCCAAGTCGGGATTCGCTAAGCCCCGCGCCCCGCGCCCCGGACATGGCAGTTTTTGCATCGCGGGCGGGGGCGGCCACGTCCATTGAATTAAAGGTCAGGGCTGATATGGCGACCGCGGCCAAAGTAGTGCTCAATCCGCAACGCCGCAGCGACAAAGCCGAAGCGCTGCTGCGCGCGATGCGGGCGCGCGTGGTGGGCCAGCAGGAGGCGCTGGAGCGCATCGTGGACGCCTACCAGACGCTGCTCGCCGGCCTGAACTCGCGCCAGCGGCCGTTGGCCAACTTCCTGTTTCTCGGCCCCACCGGCACCGGCAAGACCCACGTGGTGGAGACGCTGGCGGGGGAGTTGTTCCGCGACCCGGGCGCCCTGCTGCGCGTGGACTGCGCCGAGTTCCAGCACAGCCATGAGATCGCCAAGCTGGTGGGCTCGCCGCC
>JAKAOE010000446.1 GCA_021823305.1 Acidobacteriota bacterium | reverse complement strand
GAGAGGGGGCGGCCGACGACGATGTAGTCGGCGCCGGCGCGGAAGGCGTCCTCGACGTCGACCGTACGCTTCTGGTCGTCGGCGGGCTTGTTCTCCACCGGACGGATGCCGGGAACGACGATCAGCGGGCGCGCGCCGAGCGTGCCGCGCAGCGCGGCGGCCTCGAGGCCGGAGGAGATGACGCCGTCGGCGCCGGCGGCGAGGGCGCGCTCGGCACGCGAGAGCACCAGGCGCTCGACGCTGGGGACATCGAAGCCGAGCGCCTTGACGTCGCCCTGATCGAGGCTGGTGAGCACGGTGACGGCGAGAATCTTGAGACCGGAGTCGCCGCGGGCGCGCACCGCGGCCTCGATCATGGCCTCGTGGGCGTGGACGGTGGCGAAGGCCGCGCCGCGGCGGGCGAGCTGCTTGACCCCGGCGGCGACGGTTTCGGGCACGTCGAAGAGCTTGAGGTCGGCGAAGACTTTTTTGCCCCGGGCGGCGAGCTCGCGGCAAAAGGGCCAGAAATTCTCGTCGAAGACCAGGCTGAGGCCGAGCTTGTAGAAGACCACTGCGTCGCCCAGGCGGGCGACGAGCGCGCGCGCGTCGGCGATGGAGTCCACATCAAGCGCGAGGATGAGGCGCTCGCGCGGCGGGATGGGCGGAGCGGAAGTGGGCGCCATAAGCAGCTTCGATTTTCGCAGATCGGCGGGGGAGTTGACAGCCGCGGCCCGATGGATTAGAGTACTCTATGAAACAGAGTATTCTGGAATTCTGGAGGATTCAGTTATGACCATTCCCCGGGACGAGGCCGCGGATACGCTGCGGCAGATTGAACAAGCGGGACAGCGGAGCGCGGCGGCGTACCACGACGCCATGGCGGCGCCACACCTGGTGCTGTGGGGCGTGATTTGGATGATCGGCTACGCGGCGGTGTATTTCCGGCCGGCGTGGTGGGCGGTGTGGCCGGCGCTGATCGTGATCGGCTTCGTGGGCAGCTTCGGGCTGGGGCGGCGCATGAAGGGCGGCGCGATGCCGGCCGGGTTCGGGCGGCGGTACACGCTGACCATCCTGGCAGTGACCGCCTTCATCACGGCGCTGTTCGCCATTCTGCCGCCGCCGAGCGGCGCGCAAGTGGGCGCCTTCATTCCCCTGCTGGTGGCGCTGTGGTACGGGCTGAGCGGGATCTGGACGGGGGCGCCGCGCATCGCGTGGCTGGGACTGGCGGTGGGCGCAGTGACGGTGGGCGCCTACTTCTGGCAGCCGGCGGCGTTCGCGCTGTGGATGGCGGCCGCGGGCGGCGGCGGGCTGATCCTGGGCGGGCTGTGGATGCGGCGGGTATGACGATGGAACAACCGGACGCGATCGTGCATCAACCGGTGCGGCTGAAGATCATGGCGGCGCTCAACCCGCTGCCGGCGCGCGAGGCGCTGGAGTTCCTGCGGCTGCGGGCGCTGGTGGGCGCCACCGACGGCAATCTCGGGGCGCATATCGGGACGCTGGAGCAGGCCGGCTACGTGGAAGTGGAGAAGGACTTCGTGGGCAAGAAGCCGCGCACGCGGGTGCGGCTGACGAAAGCGGGGCGGCGGGCATTCGAGGCCTACATCGAGTTCCTGCGCGAGATCGTGGGCGCAAGTTGAGGGAGGGGGCAGCCCGGATCACGGTTCCTCGCAGATGCGCATCAACTCCGGGCACACCGTGATGAGCGGGGCGCGGCCGCTGGCAGCCTGAATGACCTCCAAGACACCGCCGTCCAGCAGCCGGCGCAACATCGTCAGCAGGGTGGCGCGGCTGGGCATGTTGGGCAGGCGGCTGATCTGGGTGGAACTGGCGATGGGGTGGGCGAAGATGGCGTCGAGCAGGAGCACGGCATGTTGCGAGTGGGTGAGCTCGATGATGCGCGCCTTCATCGCCTGGTAGAGCTCGAGGATGCGGCGGGCCTTGGCGGTGTTGCGGTCCGCCTGCGCGGTGATGCAAGCAAGGAAGAATTCGCACCACGCCTGCCAACCGCCGGACTCTTGCGTCACGGCCCGGAGGCGGGAGATGTAGGCGTCGCGGTGCTCGTCCAGGTAGATCGAGAGGTAGAACACGGGCTGCGGCAGCAGCTTCTTTTCGAACAAGAACAACGGGATCAAGATGCGCCCCAGGCGGCCATTGCCGTCGAGGAACGGGTGCAGCACCTCGAACTGGGCATGCACCACGGCAAGTTGCACCAGCGGGTCGGGCGCGTCGGAGTGGTAGTACCTTTCCCAAGCGTCGAGATGAGCGGGGAGCGTGCTCGGGGTGGGCGGCACGAAGTCAGCGACCTCGATGCTCGTGCCGGGCTTACCGATCCAGTTCTGCGCGCGACGGAACTCGCCACGCGCCTTGTTGGCGCCGCGTACACTGTCGAGGAGCGTGGCGTGCATGGTGCGGAGAAGGTTGAGCGAGAAGGGGCGGCGCTGCAGTTCTTGTTGAGCGTCGCGTAGGGCGCGACGGTAGTTGACGATCTCCTGCAGGTCGAGTTGGCGGGAAGGAGTTTCCACTTCCTGCCCGGCGTCGAACAGGAGGGCCTCACCGAAGGTTGCTTGCGTCCCCTCAATGCGCGACGAAAGCACGGCTTCCTGGGTGGTGAGGGACGAAAGCAAGATCCCGGGGTTTTGGAGTCCGGAAAGCACGCCGTCATAGCGGGCGAGGGCGCGGTTCGCCGGC
>JAKAOE010000445.1 GCA_021823305.1 Acidobacteriota bacterium | reverse complement strand
GTAATAGGCGTTCTGGTGGCGCAGGTAGTCGGCCATGACCGCCGGGCTGCTCTGGATCGGGAGCAGCTCGCGGTACCAGCCCTCATAGACCATGCGGATCAGGTCGGCGGCGCGCTCGCCGTACAGGCGGCCGATCTGCGTCCAGGTGCCGCGCAACTCGCCCAGGTAGCGCGGATGGGCGTCGAAGGCGGGGTAGCCGGCGGCGCGGTAGTAGCGGCCGAGGTTGCGGTTGTGCCCGGTCCACTCGCGCGGCGGCGGCGGATACACCGGCGCGGCGGCGGCGCGCGCGCCGCGCCCGCGCGCCAGCGCCGCGGCGGCGCCGGCGCTGGCCAATCCCTTGACGATGTTGCGGCGGCTAATGCTCATCTGGCTACCCCTCCCGCCGCCAGTGTAGCGCCTTGTGACACGGCGCGATAGCATCGGGCACATGAAGGCAGCCTTCGCCGCCGTGGCGCTGGCCGCGTCGCTGATGGCCCAGGCGCCGCGGCTGTTTCTGCAGACCGCGCACGCGGGCTTGGTGAAAACGCTGGCGCTGAGCCCGGACGGAACCCTCGCCGCGACAGTCGGACGCGATGCCGACGGGCCTGGGCCGGGCGACGCCGCCGTGCGGCTCTGGCAGTTGAGCACCGGATTCGAGTTGCGCACGTTCACCCCGCCCACGGACGCCATCGCGCAGGTCGCATTCAGCCCGCGCGGGCGGCGCCTGGCGGCCGCCACCGTCAGCGGCATCTTTCTCTGGGACGTGGCCAGCGCGCGCCTGCTGCTGCGCCTGCCGGGGTGCGCCTCGCAGCTCGCCTTCAGCCCGGATGGGCGCTTCCTGGCCAGCGCGGTGAACCCGCGCAGCGAGTGCGACCCCGAGCCGTTCACCATCTGGGACCTGGCGCACGGCGGCGCGCGCTGGGCCACGCTCCCGCGGCCGGCGAGCGCGCAGAAGGGCGACGGCTACTTCCTCCCCTGGAGCTTCGCCTTCACGCCCAACGGTCGCCTGATCGCTGGCGTCGAGGGGCTGCCGATCGAGAACTTCGACCTCCGCCGGCGCCGCGGCGCGCCCGTGGCCGGCGCGCTGGCGCCCGTGGTGCGGGCGGCCAACGGGCGGATGGCGGCCGCCGCCGTGGGCGGCGGCGTGGTCGTCCTCAACGCGGATGGCAGGCCGGGATGGGTCGTGCGCGCGGCGACGGGCACGCCGGCGGCGCTGACCGTGGGCGGCGGCGGCCGGCCGCCCGAGGCCGTGACCATCCGGAAGGCGGGCAAGCGGTATTTCGCCGACCTGTGGAACGCGGACAGCGGCAAGCCGGCCGGCACGTTCCCGCTGGCCAGCGACTTCGCCGGCCCGGTGTTCCACATCAGCCCCAACGGCCGCTGGGTGCTCGAGGGCGGGACTGAGGACATGAGCGGCAGCACCACGCTCGACTTGGTGCTCTACGACCGCGACCATCCGAGCGCCGCCCCGCGCCGCTGGCAGCAGACGGTGAACGCCAGCGCGGCCTTCACGCCCGGCGGCCGCGCCGTGGTCGCGAGCACGTACAGCGGCAGCCTCTGGCGCCTCGATCTGGCCAGCGGCGCCACCGCCTGCACCAACGCCTCCCGCCTGGCGCCGGCGGGGGCCGTGGCGGAGAGCGGCGGCCGGCGCTGGCTGGCGCAGGCCGCCGGCGGGACGATCGAACTCTGGGACCTGCGCAGCGGCATGCTGACCTCGACGCTGGGCGCGGCGGAGGAGCCGGTGGGAGCGCTGCAATTCCTGCCGGGAAGCGGCCTGCTGCTCTCGGCGCCGGCGCGCTCGCTCACCGTCTTCGCCATCGGATTTCTCGGTTCGATGGGCGCGCAAAGCCGGGCCCCGTTGGCCTGCGCGCCGGCCCCCGCACCGGTCCCGCCGGGGCGGCCCATCCCGGAAGGCACCTTCGGGATGTGGGACATCGGCGGGGCGCGTCCGGTGCGCGACTACCTGGGCGTGGCGCCGCTGGCGGCGGCGGCGGACGGTTCGGCCTTCGCGATCGCGGAACTGGGCGGCGAGAAGGTGGATGTGATCAGCCCGCGCGGCAGCCTGATGCGCCAGGTCAACGCGGCGATAGCGGGCCGGCTGGTGTCGGATCAGGATCACGCCACCGCGCTGGCGCTTTCGCCCGGCGCACGCCGCCTGGCGGTGGCGCCGAGCAACTGCTGCGACAAGTTTCCGGTGAAGGTGTTCGACCTCGCCAGCGGAGCGCCGCTGGGTGAAAGGGATTTTGCCGGCGACGCGGCGGTCGCACTGGCGCTGGATGCGGGCGGCGGGCGGGTCGCCGTGGCCGGCGACAACGGCTCGCTCTCGATCTGGGACCGCAAGCGCAACCGGGTTGCAAGCTGCGGCGTGCCGGGCGCGCGCGTGCTGGCGGAACGCTTCCTCGACCGCCGCCATCTGCTGGTGGCGGCGGGCACCGCGGCTCCCGCAGCCGGCGCGCGCGACCTCGCGCCCTGCGGCGGCGTCGCGGTGCACGTCGTGCTGGCGCCGCAAATGCAGAACGCGGCCTTCAGCCCGGACGGGCGGCTGGTCTACAGCGCCGGGTCGGGCGGCGTCGTCGTGATTCGCGCCGCGGCGAGCGGCGTCGAGCTGGCGCGCCTCGTCACCTTCCATAACGGCGCCGACTGGATCGTGGTCGCGCCCAACGGCCTGTTCGACGGCTCCGACTGGGCGTGGTCGCAACTGCTCTGGCGCTT
>JAKAOE010000444.1 GCA_021823305.1 Acidobacteriota bacterium | reverse complement strand
GCTCGCGTGCCCGAGATAATGGAGGCCGCTCAACCGCAGGTAGTAGTCCAGCGCGGTGCCGGGATCGTAAAACTGGCGGATCGGGACCGCGCTGATGTCCACCTTGTCGCCGAGCAGGTAGCGCGAGAGCCGGCTGGCGGTGAGTCCGGCCGGCATCCGGGGAAGCAACGCGCTGATCACGACACCATCGCTCTGCAGTATCGCGATCGTGCCCGGCGTCACGCACACCAACAGGCCGGGAAATCGCCGCTCCTTGCCCGGGAATTGCGCCGCGACCGCCTGCGCCCTCGCCCCCCGAGCACCTCCGGTCTGAGGCCGCGACCGCGCGACGGCGTCGGCCGCCGGAACAGGCAACAAGAACGGCGCGAGCAGCGCGAGAAATACAATTCGTACAACCCGCATCGGAGATGCTCCTTCCTCTGCGCGCGTCGACGCGGGACCGACTCCGCCGCGCGGACGTGTCCCCAGCCTACCTCTAAAATCTCTCCGGCGCGAAAGCCCGCAAATCCAGCGCCTTCGTCAGATGCCCCTTGGCGATGGCGCTGGCCACGATCTTGGCGGTGATCGGCGCCAGCAGGATCCCGTCGCGGAAGTGGCCCGTCGCCATCCAGTACCCCCGGCGGGAGGTTTCGCCGATCAGCGGCCGCTCGTCCGGCGTCCCCGGCCGGAACCCCGCCCACGCCTCCTCCATCTCCGCTCGCGCCAGCCCCGGCACCAACGCCTCCGCACGCTGCCGCAGCCCCGCCAGCATCTCCTGGCTCACGGATGCGTCGAAGCCGCAATCTTCCAGTGTCGCGCCCACCAGCACCCGCCCGCCGCCGCGCGGCACCAGGTACACCCGCTCGCCCGCGATCACGTGCCGCACGTCCGGCGCATGGCGCAGCGCAAACATCTGACCCTTGCGCGGCCGCACCTCCGCCGCCGCCGGCGCGTCGAAGCCGCCCGCCCACGCGCCCGCGCAGTTCACCACCACCGCCGCCGCCATCCGCCCCGCCGGAGTCTCGACCGTCAGCCCGCCGCCGGCGGCCCTTACCGCGGTAACGCGCGCCCGTTCCCGCACCTCCACCCCACTCCGCCGCAACGACTCGGCCAGCGCCGCGCTCAGCGCGCGGTTGTCCACGCAATGGTCGCCCGCAATGCGCCAGACGTCGCCCGCAAACCTCAACTCCGGCTCCAGTTCCGCCACCGCCTCGCCCGTCATCGGCTCCCAGCCTTCCAGCGCCGGCGACGGCGCGGGATGCCCCGGCGAGGCCAGAAACAGCGTCCCGCTCTCACGGTATCCGGTGTTCATTCCGGTCTCGTGTTCCAGCTCCGCCACCCAGCCCGGATACAGCCGCGCCGCCGCCACCGCCAGCGGCCGCAGCGCCATGTCGCTCGTACGGTAGGCCGCCAGCATTCCCGCGCCCGCCCACGACGCTTCGCGCCCGGCGCGGCCGGCCTCCAGCACCAGCGGCCGCAGCCCGCGGGCGCGCAGGTCGCGCGCCAACGCCAGCCCGATCAGACCGGCGCCGATGACGATGACATCGGCGCTGGGGGCAAAGTCAGCGTTTCCCATTTCCCTATAGCTTAAGTGCGATCAGGCGCGATGCTACGATGGTTTGCGGAATTATGGCGGACGGCGCATCCATCCAGGCGTCCGGGCGCCGCGTGCTGGCGGTGGAGGCCGCCGCGGTGGCGGCGCTCGAGGCGCGCATCGGCGAGGCTTTCGAGCGCGCCGCGCGGCTGGTGATGGACTGCCAAGGGCGAGTGGTCGTCACCGGCATAGGCAAGAGCGGCATCGTCGCCCGCAAGGTCGCCGCCACCCTCAGCTCTACCGGCACGCCCGCGCTCTTCCTCCATCCCGCCGAAGCGCTGCACGGCGACCTCGGCATCCTGGTCCGCGGCGACCTGGTAATCGCGCTCTCGCAAAGCGGGGAAACGCCCGAATTGCTCAACCTCCTCGGCCCCATTCAACGCCTCGGCATCCCCATGATCGCGCTCACCGGCGAGCCCGCTTCCCTCCTCGCCCGCGCCGCCGAGGCCCACCTCGACGTCGGCGTGCGCAAGGAAGCCTGCCCGCTCGGCCTCGCCCCCAGCGCCTCCACCACCGCCGCGCTCGCCATGGGCGACGCGCTCGCGCTCGCCGTCGCCGAGCTGCGCGGCTTCAGCCAGCAGGATTTCGCCGAGCTCCATCCCGGCGGCACGCTGGGCAAGCGCCTGATGCCGGTCTCGGCGCTGATGCACACCGGCGAGACCCTGCCCGTGGTGCCGCCCGAGGCGCCCTTCGCCGACGTCGTCTACGAAATGAGCCGCAAAGGCCTGGGCGTGACCGCCGTGGCCGGCGCCGACGGCCGCCTCGCCGGCCTCGTCTCCGACGGCGACCTGCGCCGCCTCTTCCAGGCCCATGGCGCCGCCGCCGTCGGCCTGCTCGCCCGCGACTACATGACCCGCGAGCCCGTCACCATCGCCCCCGACGAGCTCGCCCCCAAGGCCCTCCTGCTGATGGAGACCAAAAAGATCACCGCGCTGCCGGTCGCCGACGCCGGCCGCCGCCTGCTCGGCATGCTGCACCTCCACGATCTATGGACCACCGAACTGATATGACCCTCAAGCCCGATGCCGTGGCGCGCGCGCGCGCCGTGCGGCTGGTGCTCTTCGACGTGGATGGCGTCCTCACCGACGGCACCCTCTGGTACCTGCCCGAGAGCGCCACCGCC
>JAKAOE010000443.1 GCA_021823305.1 Acidobacteriota bacterium | reverse complement strand
ACGCCGGCGTCGGGAATCAGGATATTGACGATCATGCGGATCGTCGTGGTCTTGCCGCTGCCGTTGGGCCCGAGGAACCCGCACACCGCGCCTTCGGGCACGCGCAGCGTGAGCCCGTCCACGGCGCGCAGCGCGCCATAGGACTTGGCGATGGCGTCGCACGTTATGGCGGCAGGCATGCTTGGCTATTGTAGGCGATCCCCGCCGGCCGGAGATAGACCGCCTTTCCAGCGCAGTTGCCCGGCTTGGGCCGCGCCGGAGGCTGCCGCAGAGGGCTGGCCGCCGCCAAGAATCGCCGACGATCCGCACCGCGTTGCACACTTCGGCCGCCCCCGACGGCCTATCGCAGCAGGTGAAACCGGCGGCCGTAGCCGGTGAGTTCAAGATAGCCTTCGCCCGAAACGGCCCGGCCGCGCTGCGCGCCGCGCACGCCTACCGCGCCCTCCCAGTAGCTCACTCCGATCGCCGCGTCGCGCACGAGCTGACCGTCGAGCCGCGCCGCGACCGTCGCCCGCAGCCCGATGCGCGGAACCGCGACGCGCCAGGCGATCGGATAGCCCTGCCACCGCCGCAGCGGCGTGAGCGTGAAATCGCCCGCGTGCAGCGCCTGCGGCCGCCCGCCGCGCGGCAGCCAGGTGCCGGCGGAGTGCGGATCGCGCCCGCCGCCGGCGCGGCGGAGACGGAAGAGCATCAGGTCGCCGGACGGCAGATGCAGTCCCATCCAATCCCAGCCGACCTGCCGGGGGGAGAGTTCGTCGGTGGCGAACTCGTGATCCATCCACACCAAGCCGCGGGCGGCGTGGCCGTCGATCTTGCCCGTCGCGCGCACGTGGGGAAACGAGTAGTAGTACGACGCCTGCCCGCGGCCGCTGCCCTTCTGGCTCCAGCCGTGCACGCCGTTCAACATGCGCGGGCCCGGCGTGAGCGCAAGGTCGAGCGACAGGCTCGGCGCCGCGCCCCAGGCCGCGCGCAGGTGCACCGGACCGTCGCGGCCGAAGCGCGCGCGCCAGTTCTCGTCGTAGATCGTGAAGCCGCCGGCGGTGAGCGGCGTCAGCCCCGCCTGCGACCAGGCGCCGCGCCGCGCCCGGGTGTGGACCAGGAAACGCTGCGCGCCGGGGTCGCTGATGGCGAAATGGGTGAAATACAGATTCTGGCGCAGCGTCGCGCCCGGACGCGGCGAGATGCGGAAGAACGTAAGCTCGAAGCCGAACGCGCGCCCGCGCGCCGTGCGCAGGTTGCCGGTGAAGTACCACCACTCGTTCGCGAACTGCGCATGCGCGTAGTCGTCGCGGGGGAACCGCCAGCCGTAGCCCGGCAGCGCCAGCCGAAAGGACGGCGGAATCAGCAGCAGTAGCGCCAGCCAGGAGCGCGCGCCGCTCATTCCGCCTCCAGCGCCGCCGGCGTCGCCAGGCGCAGCGCGGAGCGCGCCGGCAGCGCGCCCGCCGCCAGCGTGGCCAGCCAGACGAGCGCCGTCGCGGTGGCGAGATAGCCCCAGGGCCAGTGGAACTGGATCGTCCAGCCGAACGATTGCACGTTGACCACGCGCACCAGGATCACCGCCAGCGCCCCCGCCATCGCCCACCCCAGCGCCAGCGCCAGCGTGGCCAGCAATCCGGCTTCGGCCAGCAGCAGTCGCCGCAGTTGCGCGCGCGTGGCGCCGAGAAAGCGCAGGATGGCGAACTCGCGCGCCCGCTCCAGCACCACCGCCAGCAGCGTGTTGCCCACGCCCAGGATGGCGACCAGCAGCGTGATCACCTCGAGCGCGTAGGTGATGCGGAAGGTCTGGTCGAACACCGCCATCGCCTGCGCGCGCAGCGCGGCGTTGTCGTTGACCACGATGCCGGCGCTCGAGGCAACCTGGGCGAGAACCCGCCGCCGCAGTTCCGCCGGCGTGACGCCCGCGGCGGCGTCGAGCCCGAGCTCGCTCACCGCCAGCGGCCCGAACAGCCGCGCGTACTGCGCCGCCCGCAGGGAGACGATGCCGTGTCCGGTGGTGTAGTCGTAGTAGACGCCGGCCAACCGCAGCCGCAGCGAGCCCTGCGGGCCGGCCAGAGTGAATACATCCCCCGGCCACAGGCCGAAGCGCCGCGCGAAGGGCTCGGAGACGACCACTGAGGCGGCGCCGCGCGCCGGTCCGCCAGCGAGAAAGCGCTCCCGCGGCAGGCCGGCGGCGCCGCGCAACCTCCAGCGCGTGTTGATCTCGATCCGATGCCCGCGGAACCGCCACGGCAGCGTGTGGCTGGCGACGGCGGCGCCAACGCCGGGGGTCGAAAGTACCTCCGCCAGCAGCGGCGGCGCCAGCGCCACCGGCCGCGTCCGGCTCCAGTCCGCCGCGCGCACGAAAACGTCGTCGCGCAATTGCTGCCCGATCCAGATCTGGACCGTGGTGCGGAAGCTGCCGACCAGGATAGCGACGCCGAGCAATACGCCCGCGGCGGTGGCGACCGCGACCGCGATCAGCGCGCTGCGCCGCAGCGCGCCGCCGAGCGAGGCCGCGGCGAGGCCGAGCGCGGCGTTCACGCCGGACGATCCGCGCCGCAGCAGCGCCGCCCGCAGGCGCGGCAGCGCCGCCGCCAGCAGCGGCGGCGCTACCGCGGCCACCGCCAGCACCGCGGCGAGCGCGCTCACGAACCCGAGCCAGGGAACGCCCGGCGCCTGGCCGGGCTCCGGCAGCCCGGCCGCGGCAATCGCCACTGCGGCC
>JAKAOE010000005.1 GCA_021823305.1 Acidobacteriota bacterium | reverse complement strand
CTCAACTTCGGCAATCCGGAAAAGCCGGAGGTGATGGCGACGCTGGCGGAGGCGATCGCCGGCATGGGCGAGGCGTGCGCGGCGCTGGGCACGCCGATCACCGGCGGCAACGTCAGCCTGTACAACGAGACGCTGGGGCAGGGCATCCAGCCCACGCCGGTGGTGGGGGTGGTGGGGCGGATCGAGTTGAGCGCCGAGCGCGGGCCGGCGCCGGCGCGCTTCCAGCGGCCGGGGCGGCAGATCTGGCTGCTGTCGGGTGCGCCGGCGCTGACCGCGGAAGAACGGCGGCGGCGGCTGGGAGCAACGGAATACGCGGCGGCGGTGCTGGGCCGGACCTGGGGCCTGCCGCCGGCGCTGGATCTGGAGCGGGAGCGGGCGCTGCACGGCCTGCTGGCGACGGCGCGGGAGCGCGGCTGGATCGAGTCGGCGCACCAGGTCTCCAGCGGCGGGCTGGCGGCGGCGCTGGTGGAGTGCTGCCTGGCGCGGCGGGCGGAAGAGGGCGACGTGGCGCGCTGCGGAGCGCAGGTGACGCTGCCGGAAGAGGGCGATGCGGCGGCTACGCTGTTCGAGGAACCGGCGACACGCGTGGTGGCGAGCTGCGCCGCCGAGCACGCGGCGGCGCTGGAGGCGCTGGCCGACGCGGCCGGGCTGGAGGCGACGCGGCTGGGCGAGACGGTGGCGGGCGAGCACGGCCTGGCGATCGCCTGCGGCGCGGCCAGCCTGCGCCTCAGCCTGGAGCGGCTGGCCGAGGCGTGGGAGACGCGCCTGGAGCGGACGCTGGAGGGCGTGCTCAACCCGATGGAGGTGCTGGCGTGAGCGGCGGGGCGGACGCGCGCGATCCCATGCCCTGGGACAAGCTGCGCGAGGAGTGCGGCATCGCCGGCGTCTGGGGGCACCCCGAGGCGGCGAACCTCGCCTATCTGGGGCTGTACGCGCTGCAGCACCGCGGCCAGGAGTCGGCCGGCCTGGCGGCCAGCGACGCGCTGGGGCCGGGGCAGGCGATTCACACCAAGCGCGCCATGGGGCAGGTGGCCGACATCTTCACCCCCAAGGCGCTGAGCAAGCTGCCGGGGCGGGCGGCGATCGCGCACACGCGCTACTCGACCTGCGGCGACAGCGGCGTCAACAATGCGCAACCGCTGACGGTGGAGTGCAACAAGGGCCAGCTCGCGGTGGCGCACAACGGCAACCTGGTGAACGCGGCGGTCATCCGGGCGCGGCTCGAAGCCCAGGGCTCGATCTTCCAGACCACCAGCGACACCGAAGTCATCCTGCATTTGCTGGCGCAGTCGCGCGCCGTCGCCTTCGAGGACGCCCTGGCGGAAGCGCTGGCGCAGGTGGAAGGCGCCTACTCGCTGCTGCTGCTCACGCCCAACAGCCTGTACGCGATCCGCGACCCGTGGGGCTTCCGGCCGCTGGCGATGGGCCGGCTGCCCGGCGGCGCGGTGTGCTTCGCCAGCGAAACCTGCGCCTTCGATCTGATCGGGGCGGCGTTCGAGCGCGACGTGGCGCCGGGGGAGTGGGTGCGGCTGGCCGGGCCGGGCCCGGCCGAAGCGCGGACCCATCGCTTCGCGCCGGCGCGGCAGCGGCGGCAGTGCATCTTCGAACACGTCTACTTCGCGCGGCCCGACAGCCTGGTGTTCGAGCGCAGCGTGCAGCTCAGCCGCGAGGAGATGGGGCGGCGGCTGGCGCGCGAGGCGCCGGCGGATGCCGATCTGGTGGTGCCGGTGCCGGACTCGGGCGTGGCGGCGGCGCTGGGGTACGCCGCCGAGGCCGGGCTGCCCTGCCGCTTCGGGCTGATCCGCAGCCACTACGTGGGGCGGACCTTCATCGAGCCCTCGCAGCAGATCCGCGACTTCGGCGTGAAGCTGAAGCTGAACCCGGTGCGGCGCCTGCTGGACGGCAAGCGCGTGGTGCTGGTGGACGATTCGATCGTGCGCGGCACCACCAGCCGCAAGATCGTCACCATGATCCGCGACGCCGGAGCGCGCGAGGTGCACGTGCGCATCTCCTGCCCGCCGACCATCTCGCCCTGTTACTACGGCGTGGACACGCCCTCGAAGGATGAGCTGATCGCGGCCAACCAGACGGTGGAGCAGATCCGCGCCTCGATCGGCGCCGACTCGCTCGCCTACCTCTCGCTCGCGGGCCTGGATGCGGCGGTGGACAACCGCGACGACAGCTTCTGCAAGGCCTGCTACACCGGCCGCTACCCCACCGGCGTGCCCGCGGGCGACACCGGCTAGCCGCGTCCGGGCCTGGCGCATGCCGCACGATCTCGCGAACCTGAACTCGCTGCCGCGCTACCTGCTCAGCCTCGCCGGCCTGGGCGAGCGCACGGCGCTGATCGAGCAGCACCTGTACCGGAGCACGCGGGTCTCCTACGCCGAGTTGCTGGGCAAGGCGAGCGCGTTCCAGCGCGAACTGGAGCGGCGCGGGATCGAACGCGGGCAGCGGGTGATGATCTGGGGCGCGGCGGGCGTGGCCTGGGCGGCGGCGTTTTACGGCTGCGTGCTGGCGGGCGCGGTGGTGGTGCCGCTGGACGCGGCGTTTTCGCCCGAGCTGGCCGACAAGGTGCTGCGCCAGACCGAGGCGGCGCTGCTGTGCACCGACCACGAAAGCGCGGAGGCGCCGCCGGGCGCGGCGCGGATGAGCTTCGCCGAGATCGCGGCGCTGGCGCCGGCGCCGCTGCCGGCGCCGGTGGACGCGCCGCCGGAGACGCTGCTGGAGATCGTCTACACCTCGGGCGCCACCGCCGAGCCCAAGGGGGTGATGATCACCCACGGCAACGTACTCGCCAACCTGCGTCCGATCGCCAAGGAAGTGGCGAAGTACAAGCCGCGCATGCGGATCGTGCTGCCCATCCGTTTCGTGCACCTGATTCCGCTGAGCCACCTGTTCGGGCAGGTGATGGGGCTGCTGATTCCGCCGCTGGTGGACAGCACCGTGGTGTTTCCCGAGACCCAGGCGCCGGCGCAGTGGGCGGCGATCATCCACGAGCGCCGCGCCTCGGCGCTGGTGGCGGTGCCGCAGCAGCTGCAATTGTTCACGCAATGGGCGGAGGCGGAAACCGGCGTCGGGCGCGACCAGGCGCCGGCGATCAGCCGCGGGCACGGGATGCTGTGGCGGTTCTGGCGCTGGCGCAAGCTGCACCGGCGGCTGGGCTGGAAGATGTGGGCGTTCATCGTGGGCGGCGCGGCGCTGGCCCCGGCGCTGGACGAGTACTGGCACGCGCTCGGCTTCGCCATGGTGCAGGGGTACGGACTGACGGAGACGGCGCCGGCGATCGCGATCACCCACCCCTTCAAGATCAAGCGCGGCACCGTCGGCCAGACACTGGAGGGGCTGGAGGTGAAGATCGCGCCCGACGGCGAAATCCTGGTGCGCGGGCCGAACGTCTCGCCCGGGTATTACCGGAATGCGGAGGCGACGGAGCAGACGTTTTCCGGCGGCTGGCTGCACACCGGTGATCTGGGGCGGATGGAGCCCAACAAGATGCTGGTGTTTCTCGGGCGCAAGAAGGAAGTGATTGTCACGCCCGAGGGGTTGAACGTGTTTCCCGAGGATGTCGAGCGCGCGCTGGCGCAACAGCCGGAGGTGGAAGAGAGCGCGGCGGTGGAGGACACGCGCAACGGCGGCGGGCAGGTGCATGCGGTGGTGGTGGTGAAGCCGGGGGCGGAGGCGGCGGCGCTGGACCGGGCGGTGGCGGCCGCGAACGCGCACCTCGAACCGCACCAGCGCATCCGCGCGGCGTCGCTGTGGCCGGGGCCGCATCTGCCGCGCACCACCTCGACGCGCAAGCTGCAGCGGCTGGCGATCGCGCGCTGGGTGAACCAGGGCGCGGCGGCCGCGCCCGCGCCGGGCGGCGACGGCGCCGGCGACTGGAAGGCGTTCGTCACCCAGCGCTGGGGGCTGGCGGCGGGACGGCTGCGGCCGGAGGCGCGGCTGGACAGTGACCTGGGGCTGTCGTCGCTCGACCGGGTCGAGTTGTGGAGCTGGATCGAGGCGCACACCGCCGGCGGCATCGAGGAGACGTCGCTGACGCTGGCCCAGACCGTGGCCGACGTGGACGTGCTGCTGCAGCACCCCGAGGCCGGAACGGTTGAGGGCGCGGCGCCGGCGCCGCCGGCCACCATCGCCGGCTCGGGCAAGCTCGAGGGCGCGCAACTGCGCGTGCCGGCGCACGAGACGATGTGGCCGCTGCGGCCGGCCTTCCGCCATTTCCGCTCGCTCGCCGGCTCGACCATCGTGCTGCCGGTGCTGCGCACGGCGGTGCTGCGCATCCGGGTGGAAGGGGTGGAACAGTTCGCGCATCTGCAGCGGCCGATCCTGTTCATCGCCAACCACCAGAGCATGCTGGATGTACCGCTGATCCTGCGCGGGCTGCCGCGCGAGTGGCGGCCGTGGCTGGCGCCGGCGATGGGGATTGACCCGTTCGCGGGCGTCTTCAACGCGCGCGCCGGCACCGGGCGGCGCTTCCGCGACCGCTGGCGGCTGCGCGGCGTGCAGTTATTCTTCAACGGCTATCTGCTGACCGCCTACGGCGCGGTGGCGGCGTCGCTGCGGCATACCGGGCGGCTGGCGGATGCGGGTTACTGCCCGCTGATCTTTCCCGAAGGGGCGCGCACGCCGGACGGGCACATGCATAAGTTCCGGCCGGGCATCGGCGTCTTTGTGGCGGCGTTGCGGCTGCCGGTGATGCCGATTCGACTGGACGGGCTCTACGAGATCCTCCCCGACGGCGCGCTTTTGCCCCATCCTGGGAAGGCAAGTGTTCATTTTGGGCCAGTTATGACATTTCCCACAGAATCAGCGGAGACAATCACCAAACGGCTCGAATCCTGGTTTACAATCTCCTAACAGCAGTAGCGGAGCGCAATCCCCCGGTGCGACCGCAGGGATTGCTATGACTTGCCCGCAGTGTCAGGACGCACCCCTGCGCCGAACGCAGCGCACGCTGGGGGAACGCACGATGCGCCACGTAGTGGCGGCATACGTTTGCGAGAAGTGTGGGCGGCGGCACATCGTACGCGCGGTGAAGCACTGCTGGCGCTGCGGCACCGACCTCGACCGCCGCAAGCGGCAGACCGCCGGCGACTGGATCGCCGCTGCGATGCTGCTGTGGCCGTACTCGTGCCGGCGCTGCGGGAAGCGGCGGTATCGCTGGGGCAAGCGCTCGGGGTGAAGGGCCCGCCCGGGCCGCGCGGCGGCGTGCGGAGCGGCGGCGGCAGCCACGCTATAATGTTCGAGCGGCCTTGCCGGGTCGTTCAATGGTAGGACAGCAGACTCTGGATCTGCCTATCGGGGTTCGAGTCCCTGCCCGGCAGCCAAACGCGCCCTGCGTCCAAGGCTTGGCTCGGGCCTGTTTTGCGGCGCGGCCGTGATGTCGCGCTACTCGTAGGCCGCGCTGCGATGCGCAATTATCGATGCTTGCACCGTTCGGGCGCTGCCCGGTTCCCAAGCCCTCGATCCACGGCTCCGGACGTGGCTCAATGGCGAGTGGGCGCGGCGGTCGAAGCACCTCCCACGGTCACCCGGAAGAGCATTCCGGCTTGGTTGGCTCCGCCGCCACAGGTGGTGCCGTAAAATGCTCCGTCCGCTCCCAGAGTCAATGATCCCGTTTGGAAGGGGTAGGAATTGGAGGCAACCGGAGATCCGAACGGGTAAATCAACGAGACGTGGCCAGCAAGATCCAACTGGAAAACCGCGCCGTACCCCTTGCCCCCGCCGCCGTCAGCCACGCCGTAGAGATCCCCGTCTTGACCGATGGCCAGGGCCCCTGCTGGCTGCGCCACGTCGGCCGGCTGACCCGCAAAGTCGTGCAGGTGTGCCAACCCGGTTGCCGAGCCGACACTGTAGGCAAAGCCGAACCCAGAACCGCCGTTATTGACACCGTAGAAGAGTCCATTCGGGCCTGAGACTAGCCCCGAGAAGGCACCCTGCCCGTCGAAGCTGGCGGTCAGCGAATCCTTGGCCGCCGCTGGGACCAAACTGACGACGGCTCCGTTGCCGGAACTGCCGCCGCTCAGGGTGGTAACGTACAAAGCCCCGTCTGAGCCTATTAACGGCGTGGAATACGGCTGGGCGCCATCATCGGGCCCGCCGGCGAAGGAGTAGAGGGGCGTGTAGGCACCGTTCGGACTGACGCTAAATATCAAGCCGTCACCGTTAGTGCCACCGTCGCGGGCTGTCCCATAGAGCGTTCCGTCCGATGCGAGAACCAATCCCGCCTGCGGGTTTAGGCCGTTTCCCGCACCGTTTCCGAGCGCTTCAATCTCGGACAATGACGCAGTTGTCGGGTCGAAGGCGAACACGGTGCCGCGGCCGTAGGCACCGCCAGTTTCCGTGGTCCCGTAAAGTGTCTGGCCGTCGGCGCCCAGCGTCAAGGCACCCAGGGGCATATCGCCGTCGGCTGGGCCGTTGAAGCTATGCAAGGACTGGAAACTCCCCGCGGTGGTGTCGTATTCGTATATCGTCCCGTTATTGTCGGCGCCGCCACTAGCTGTCGTGCCGTAAAGGACATCCTTCGCGCTCTCCACTACGCCGGTCGGGCAAGTTCCGTCAGCAGCGCCCGCGAACGTATGCAGCACGGTGAAAGTGATGCTGCCAAACTGAAACTGCGCCGTCGGCGCGAGATTGGCGTTGGTGACGTTTAGGGTGCAAGGATTGGCGCCGACGCAGGAGGGGGCCGACGCGCTGCTCCATTGCACGAAACTCCAGCCGCTCAGGGCGGCGGCGGTGAGCGTAACCGAAGCCCCGGCGGGGTAGTCGGCGGTACAGGTGCCGGTTGCGGAGCCGCCGCTCGAGCTGCAATCGATGCGACCATCGCTGCTCTGGACCGTCCCGTCCCCAATCAGCTTGGGGGCAACGACAAAACCTGAGTAGGGTGACGTCTTAACCTGGAGGGTCGCGGATGCTGAGCCCCCACCGGGCGCGGGATTGGTGACGGTCACGGTGTAGGTTCCCTCGATTGCGAGGTCGGCGGCGGAGAGTTCTATGGAAATCTGGGTGGGACTAGTTGCAGTAGCGGCGTGGTCGGTGCCATTGAAGCTGACGGTGCTTGCGGCGCCGAAGCCACTGCCGTTGATGGTTAGCGTCTGCGTGCCGGCTCCCGCCGCGATGGAGGTCGGCGCCAGCGAGGTGATTGCCGGCGCGGGATTTTCGTTCTCAACGGTGAGGTCGACGGGTGGGGACGCCCCGCCCCCGGGAGCGGGGTTGACCACGACAATTGGATATGTGCCCGCAGTGGCGAGATCCGCTGCAGTCAGCACGACCGAAAGCACAGTTGAGCTCGTGTAGCTGGCGGGGTGCGCAGCGCCGCTGAATGTAACGGTGCTCGATGGTACAAACCCAGTTCCGGTGATGGTGACGTTCTGGCCGGCCGCACCTACAAGGGCCGATGCGGGAGAGATCGTCGTAATTGCCGGACTCGGGTTCGCGCTACCCCTGTATCCGCCAGAATCCGCAACGCTGACCGAGTTCCAGTACGCAGCATTGGGCCCGGCGGCGAGCGCGGGCAGGCCCTCGCGCTGCAGCAGTAGCAGATAAAAGGGACCGGTTCCGATGTGGAGCGAGCCGCTGGCCCCGAAGAGGGTGCCTGTCGCCGTCTCGCCGGTGACGGTTGCATCGCCGCTCTGGTCAACGTTGACCACTAGTGAATATTCTGAATCGAGCGACGCGAGCGTTGGAGGCTGAAGTTGTGCGCCGAGGCTGGTTCCAAAAGCGCTATCGGCCGACGAAGCGATCCACATTCCGTAGTAATTATTCGCGCTGTTCAGGTTGCCGCTTAGAAGCATGTACTGCGAAAGGTCGGTGCTCGCCAGCCCGAGCACGAACGGGTTCCCCACGGCGGCTGTGCCCATGACGCCAACGTGGACGGTAAACGGCGGCGTCAGCTGCTGTACAGACTGGATCCCGGCGATTTGGAAATAACCGTTCACGCCGGTCATCTCCATGCCCTGGGAATCGAAGCTGAGTTGCGCCGGCTCCAGAGTAGAGGCGAATGCAGAAGCTGCGGAGCCGATAAGCGGCGAGTCCGTCTGCCAAAGCGCAGTATTCAGCGCGGTGTCAAGCCGAAAGTTATCCTGCCAAGCGACCGTGCCGCCCGCGCTGGAGATCTGCGCGGGCGGGGAGAAATAATCAGTTCCTCCGATTACCGCGTGGATGACGTAGGTTAGCGTCTGGGCAGCCGCCAACGGTGCGCCGCTGGCGTCTTCTGTAGGCGCGGTCAGGTTCGCCGTATCGCCCGCGGAGGCTGCGGCGGAACAGCTATCCATGAGCGCGGTGCACCCGGAGCCGATGGCGCCTTCTGGATCCGAGGGTGAGCCCGGATTGCTGGGGTCCCATTGCACCGTGACCGAGCTGGGCGCGGTGCTAGCGCCGGCGATGGACCAAGCAATCGTGAACTGCTGGCCGGCAACAATGGTGGCCGGCGGCGGCTGGGTCCAGGTGATGGTCACTGCGCAGACCTCGGGAGTGACTGACACGGTGTTGGACTGTATCGTGCTTCCGCCCGCGAGATGGGCAACCACGTAGTAGCTAAGCGCGTCGCCGACGGTGAGGCCGGAGGCGTCCTGGAAGGAGGGGCTCAGCAGGCCGCGGACGAGCACGCTGCCGTTGCGGTACAGGTCGTAGCTCTCGGCCCCTGCAGCCACCCAGGTTATAGCGATCGCCGGGCCACCCTCCTGGCAGACGGCGGCGGCGCTCATCACAAATGGGGGTGGCGGCGGGTTGACGACCACCGTCGCCGAGCCAGCCACTCCATCGGCGGCGGTAGCGGTTATCTCCGCACTGCCAACCGCAACCGCGGTCACCACACCCGACGAGGATACGGTTGCTACGCCGGGGTCGCTGCTCTGCCAGGAGAACACCACACCAGCAACGAGGTTGCCTGCCACGTCCAGCGCATCGGCACGGTACTGCAGCGTCTGGGCCGGCGCCAACGTGTCGCCGATCGGCCCGACATCCACCCGAGCCACCGCGGGTAGTGCAATCTTGAGCTCGACGGTCTTGGTTATTGATCCGGCAGCGGCCTTGATTTCTGTTTGTCCCTGGGCGACCGCCTGCGCCAAGCCGCTCGTCGGGTCGATGGTCGCAACCGCCTGATCCGACGACGACCAGACGAGGCCGCTCACCGGCACGACGTCCCCGGCGCTATCAAAGGCCTCGGCCGTGAACTGAACCTGTTTGCCCTCTTGGACCGTCGTGCCGGCTGGCGCGACAGCCAGCAGCGCCGGAGGGTCTGGAGCCACGGAAACGGCGACCGTGTTCGAGCTGATCTTGCCGGCTTGCGCCGACACCTGAATCGTCCCGGCGACGCTACCCGCTTCGATATCGACGGTCGGTTGGCCAGACAGAGAACTGCTCTGACCGACGGTTCCCGAAGTCGCAGGATATACCTGCCAGTCGACAGGGGGCGCGGCAACCAAATTGCCGCTAGTGTCCGTGCCGCTGGCGGCACAGGTCTCCGGCTGGCCATACTGCAGACTCGTCTTCGGGCAGGTAACCGTAAGCGATTGCAGCGCCGGAGGTGGCGGAGCGACACCCGCAATATTGATGACGCCGGTCTCGACCGCTGAAGCCCGAGTGGTGAGTTCCAATATCCGCTGTCCAAGAGCGGAGGCGTTGGACGCCTTCGCTAATGCCGACTCGAAGCCATTGCTCCACAAGTCCAGAAGGGTTCCGACGAGCGCGCCCGCCGTTGCGGAAACCTCGCATGACCCCACGTACGGTTCGGCCGCGGTGGCAACAGCTTTTACTGCATTCCCGATCTGGTCCGCTGGCGGGCCGCTTTCCCCGGCCGCAACGCTCGATACAAGGGGACCAATGTTCTGCGCAAGCTTTTGCTCGATGCATTGGAGGGTTCCCTCCGTCTGCCCTGGCTGTAGCGGCGACAATAAGCTTAGCGGCCAGCTGGGGACGAGGGAGAGAGCGTTGAACTCGACGTCCGCGGCGTTCTCCATCAGCGCTAGCGCCTCGAGGGTCCCTCCGCTCGTAAAATCGCCGTCTGAAACCGCTTGCGACTCGCTTTCGTCGGCGAAGCCGCCGCTGTAAAAGCGCACGACGTACGAGTTGCCGCCCTGGGACGGGAGAAAGAAGGCACTGGGGACCGACGGTTGGCCAATCGCTGCGTCAACCATGGACGTGACGTCGCCGCTGACATCGAGCGCATCTGCCCACGGCTTCCCGAGCACTGATATCAGGGGCGGACAGCCAGAGCCCTGCTTCGAGGTGGCGGCAACCGTACAATCAGGGGAGTAGGGGCCTACGGGGCTCCCAGAACCGCCGCTTGGCTCTGCGACGGCGGCGATGCCTGCCGGGCCAGACGTAGGCTGGTGCTCCGTGATCGGGGCAACACGTCCAATCCAATCCGTGGCGCAGTTGGGGCAGTCTGACGCGGTGATCGTATAAGTTGTACCGCTCAGACTTGGCGTCAAACTGATGAAGTCGAGATCGAGGCAGGGCATGCCGGACGTGTACGCGGCGCCCACGCCGATCTGGGTTACGCAGTTGGGTGTGAGCGTAATTCCATTGCCAGAAGTGGCCGAAGGCGCCGCGGCCGCGCGCACTCGCGCGAGGGCAGCGGCAGCCTGCCCCCCAGCGTTCAGGTCGAGCAGCGTGGACTGGACTGCGGCATGGAGCGCAGCCATGACATTTGGGTCCGAGATGGGATCCGGTTCCATCCATGCCGCAGCCAGCGCCTCGGCAAGAATTTGGGTGTCCGGATTAGCGGCAATCGTTGTCAAGATCGGGAGTGCCTGATTCGGGTCGTTGACCTCCAGCGGTGGGCTGAGAAACATCAGCGCTTCGGCGGTGGTCCGAAAATCGAGGCCTAGGTTGGTCGAAACTGAGGCCGCCGCGCGTGAGCCGGTTACCTGAAGCCTCTTGGCGTAAACCACCCGGGCGGCCGGCGAGGCGCTTTCAGCCGGGCGAAATACGTGCCTGCTCTCGTTTGCCTGCACGGCGGCGGCCTGAGTCGTGCCACTTTCGCCGCTGATCGCGATCGCCATCAGCCCAAAGTTTTCCCCGGGCACCATCGCCGCCACCAGCGTTTCGCCGATGGGACGCACCGACGCAGAGAAGGTGCCTGCGGCGGTCGGGGAGGCGGTTGTGCCGTCCAGATTGACAACTGCCAAGGTAGTCGGATCGACACCGGGCGGGGCTGACACGGTAGCCGTGCCGGCAACGGGCTGTTCGGCTGTAAAGGACCAACTGTATTGACTCCCGAGAGTTGCGCCCGTGGCGGAAACCAAAGACGCTGCGACAGTGACAGTGTAGGTCACGCCGGGCGCAAAGAGTCCCTCGGGGGTGAGCGAAACGGCGTCGTTTGCCGGGTCGTACGAGGCGGACACCGGATAGACTTGTTGGCCCGCAGTCAGCGAAAACGTGCCCGCGCCCAGCGACCCCGGGGACAGAAGCTGGTTGAACTGGAGGGTGATCGCGCCATTGACCGCGACCCCGGTCGCGCCGCTGGTCGGAGACGTGGAAGTCACCTGCAGGCCGGAATTCACTGTAAGGTTAACGCCGCCGGAGGCTCCCCCGCCAGGCGATGGATTGGTCGCGACGACGGCGAAGTTGCCGGCCGTCGCCAAATCCGCAGCCGTTAGTTGGATTGTGAGCGCGGTACTGCTCACAAACGTCGCCGCCTGCGCGATGTTGTTCAGGGTGATGGAGGTCCCAGCGACGAACCCGGAGCCCTGAATGGTCAGCGTCTGTGCCGCCGCGCCAGCGTTTATTGAGGCCGGCGAAAGGCCGGTTATGTCCGGCACTGGGTTATTGACCGTGTATTCCACGGGGCCCGACGCTCCGCCCCCGGGCGACGGGTTGGTCACGACGACCGGGAAGTTGCCGGCGCTTGCCTGCTGCGCCGCGCTCACTTGGATGGTCAGCTCGCTCGAACTCACGAACGAGGCGGCTTGGCTCGCACCGTTGAACGACACGACGCTCGTAGGAAGGAAGTTGGAGCCGGAGATCGTCAACGTTTGCGGTGCGGCACCCGCCACGGTGGAGGACGGCGAAAGCCCCGCGACGGCCGGGACCGGATTCAGGGCGGCGGTAGAATTGCTGCTGCCTCCGCCGCACGCGGCGAGGAATGAAGCCAGGGAGAAGAGTGCGGCCAGGCGCAACGCAGCAGTGCCTGCCGGGAGTTTGCCGTACGCTGTCGAGCACGATTTATGCATTTGCTACCCCGCTCGGTTTTCACTGCCGAACCCGCGCTACGGTGATCGGCCCGTCCAGACGCAGTTCGATCGCGTACCCGGTCGGCATGGTCACATCGCGGTGAGCGGCGAGCATGCCGAGTGCCAATCCTCCAATTGCGCCCGCCGCGCCCCCGCTCGCGGCGCCCTTACCGCCGCCCAGAACCGCTCCAATCGCGGCGCCGCCTCCAGCGGCCACCGCCGTGTCCCGCGCTGTGGACGCGCCTGAGCTCGTCACTGTACCCTCGGCTTGACCGACCACCTGCGTGCCTGCGGCTGCGAGGGTTGCGTGCAACACTACCTGGCGGCCGCCGGCCTGGATTGTGTCGTAGCGAAGCTGCAGCAGACCCCTTCCGCCGAATAGGCCACCGCGCTTAGCTTGCATGACCGTCCCGGTGATCTTGCTCCCGGCGGCTATCGCCGCCTTGCCAGCAACCAGGACGGGAACGGTAACGGTGGCCGAAAACGAATCTCCGGGGCGGGAGGTCTTCGTGCTCAGCGCGCCGTCGAGCACAGCGTGAATGAGTGTGCCGGCAGGAACGACCAAGGGCGCGGCAACCAGCGTCAGCGCTATTTGCCGCGTCACGCTCATTCCGTTGCTGTCGGTCACCGTGACCGAGACCGTATATGACCCGGGTTGATATCGATGGGCGGCGGGCAGATCCTCCGCTGTCGAGGAGCCGTCCCCAAAGTCAATCCGGGGCGGTGCTGAGAGCGTGGCGCCCGGTGAGGTTGGCCGGTAAA
>JAKAOE010000442.1 GCA_021823305.1 Acidobacteriota bacterium | reverse complement strand
GAGTAGACTGACTCCATGCGGCACAGAACCGTGCATCTTCTGAGTATTTTTTTCGGCCTGGCAGCGCTCGCGGCGCAAGGCCGGGCGCCGCTGAGTCCGCCGGAGATGGTGGCGATCAGCGTCGGCGGCAAGACGGTTTCCATCAAGTATTCGGCGCCGTCGGTGCGGGGGCGGAAGATCTTCGGGCCGGGGGGGCTGCTGTCGCACGATGCCACCTACCCGGTATGGCGCGCGGGCGCCAACGCCGCCACCGCGCTGCACACCGGGGCAGACCTGACGCTGGGCGATCTCAAAGTGCCGGCAGGCAATTACACGCTTTTCGTGCTGGTGTCGGATCCCGACCACTGGGTGCTGATCGTCAACAAGCAGACCGGACAGTGGGGGCTGACGTATCACGCCAACCAGGACCTGGGACGGGTGCCGATGCAGATGAGCGTGCCCGCGCAACGGATCGAGCAGTTACGCTACCTGCTCGCGCCCGACAAGCTGACGCTGGAATGGGACAACCACGTCGCATCGGTGGCGATGACGATGCAATGACGCCAGCTCAATGCGCGGCGCCGGCGGCCGGCGCCGGAACGGGCGCATAGCGGCGCAGCAGCAGGGCCACGGCCAGCCCGATGCAGACGACGAGGGCGAACACGCCGTTGATGCGGTTGGCGACGGTGACGATGCCGGCGGGGTGAGGGACGCGTGTGAGCGGCAGCACCAGGAACGTCATCACCGGATAGAGGACCGCGCCGTAGAGCGGGCCGCAGATCCAGGCGCGGCGCAACAGGACGGGGAAATGGCGGCTGAGCAGGTAATAGACGGCGGTCCAAAACAGCGCGATGGTGAAGTGCATGGCCACGCCCAGCGCCACCACCCAGGCGCCGCCGCGCACCGCGGCCGGAAGGCCGAGCAAGCCGCTGGCGATGAAGCGGAACACCTCGGCGGGGGTGATGCCGTGGAAGGCGTTGAAGATGAGGGCGTCGGAGATATCTAGTGTGCCAGCGGCGACGCCGGCAAGCAAAATGGCGGCGGCGGGATGGAGGCGCTGCACGGCGCTAGTATAACGAGTATGCCGGGCACGGTCCTCATTACCGGCGCCTCGAGCGGCATTGGGGCGGCGTGCGCGCGCCGCTTTCTCGCCGAAGACTGGTCGGTGGCGGCGGTGGGGCGCAACCGCGAGGCGCTGGAGCGGCTGCGAGCGCAGGCGCCGGAGCGGTTGCTGGCGATCACCGCCGACCTGACCCGCGAGGCCGACCTAGCGGCGATCGCCGCGGCGGCGGCGGCCTGGCGGCCGCGGCTGCAGGCGGTGGTGCAGTGCGCCGGCGACTTCCTGGCGCGCAGCATCGAGGCCACCGCGCCGGCGGAGTTCGAGCGCATCTGGCGGCTGACGGTGTGGGCCAAGTTCGCGCTGGTGCGGGCGCTGCTGCCGCACCTGGGGCGGCCGGCGGCGCTGGTGCACCTGGCCTCGCTGGCGGCGCACCGCGACTTCCCCGAGGAGACCGCCTACACCAGCGCCATGCACGCGGTGATCGGGCTGGCGCGGGCGCAGGACGCGGAGCTGCGCGGGCGCGGCATCCGCGCCGCAGTGGTCTCTCCCGGTACGGTGCGCACGCCGCTGACCGAACGCAGCTTCCCGGCGGCGGCGCTGGAGGGGGCGCTGGCGCCGGAGGCGATCGCCGGCAGCGTGTGGCACCTGGTGGAGACGATCCGCGAGGGCGGCTACATCCCCGAGATTTTTCACGTGCCCCAGAACTCGGCGTAGATCGTCCGCGTCTCCCACACGATCAGGCCGAGGCGCAGCGCGGCGGGCAGGTGGGGGCGCAGGCGGCCCCAGATCCACTCCGCCAAGCCCTCGAGCGAGGAATCGGGGAGCAGGGCGTCGAGGTCGCCGTGGTCGAGCGGAGCGATGACCTCGCGCGCCACCAGTTCCTTGAGCCGCCGCATGTCGTAGAGCATGCCGCCGCCGGCGCGCTCGCCCTCGAGCATCACCTGGAGCTCGTAATCGTGTCCGTGAGAATGGCGGTCGTAGCCGGCGTCGCCGGGGAATGAGTGCAGCGCGTTGAAGCGGAAGCCGGTTTTACCGACACGGACCAGAGCCATGCTCCGTAGTTTACGGCTTGGCTTCGCCCGCAGGCCAGCGCGCGGCCGCTATGGTAGATTGGCCGCGGGGAGGCGGATGGCCAACGACGGCAGGTGGGCGCGGCGCGTGATCGCGGCCGGGATCCTGGCGCTGGCGGCGATGGGCGCAGGAGCGACGGGGGTCATGTGGCGCGCGGACGCGGCGGCGCAGGCGGGCGACTACGCGGCCGCGGTGGCGTGGCGGCCGGGCGTGCCGCTCTATCACCGGGAACTGGCCGAGTCGCTGCTGTTGCGCGCGCCGCGGCAGGCGTTGGCGCAGTTGCGGATCGCGCAGCGGCTCGATCCCGACGATCCGCTGACGCAGGCCGAGCTGACCACGGTGCAACTGGCGCTGGGCGAATGGCGGCAGGCGACCGCGGCGGCCGAAACGGAGCAGCGGCGCAGCCCCGGCTTCGCCGCAGCCTGGAGGGTGGCGAACCTGGAGCTGGCGCAGGGCGACATCGCGGGATTCTGGCGGCAGACGCGGGTGGCGGCGGCCAAGGCGCAGGCGGGGGATTTTCCGCCGCTGGAGTCGCGCGCGCTGACCGCGACCGGCTTCGACTTCGAGCGGCTGCGGCGGGCGCTGCCCGCGGGCTCCGCGCCGGC
>JAKAOE010000441.1 GCA_021823305.1 Acidobacteriota bacterium | reverse complement strand
AAGCGGTCGAAGGCGCGGCGCCAGGCGGGCCGCCACGGCTGCTCCAGCCGGCGCCGCATCCGTTGCTGCAAATCGCCGCGCACTATCCAGAGGCCCCCGTGCGCGTGGACGACCCGGCACTCGCCGCCCAACTCCACATGCTGCTTGGGCCACGCCTCACCTGCCTCGCCGCGGCGTTTGACGCCGGCATCGAAGACCAGGCCGCCGCGCTCGCCGCGCCCGACGCGGCGCTTCCCGGCGGCGCGCGCGCCACGTTTCATCCCACCCCGGCGCTGACCGCGATCGACCTCGACGCCGGCGCCGCGACCGCCGCGCGCGCGCCCAAGGGGGTGGCCCAGGAAGCGCTCAACCGGGCGCTGATCCCGGCGCTGGCGCGCCAGATCCGGCTGCGCAATCTGAGCGGCGCGATCCTCATCGATTTCGCCGGCATGAAGTCGAAAAAACGCGCGACGCTGGCGCCCGCCCTCGCCGCCGCGTTGGCCGCCGATCCGCTGCGCCCGCGCCTGCTCGGCTTCACCGCGCTGGGCTTCGCCGAAATCCTCCGCCCGCGCGTCCACCCGCCGCTCCACGAATATTTAAGCGGGCCGCACGCCGCCGGCCTCCGGGCACTGCGCGCGGCGATGAGGGACGCCGCCGCCCGGCCGGCGATGCCGCTTGCCCTCCTCGCCGCGCCCGCGGTGATCGCGGCGATCGAGGCTGACACCCTGGCGCGCGCCGATTTTGCCCGCCGCGCCGGCCGCGCCCTCGCCCTCCGGAGTGAGCCGGGACTCGCGCTCGATGCCTGGCGGATCGTGCCGATCTAATCTCCCACCTTCCCCCAACCGCCGGCATCTGCCACCCTGGCGGCATGCGCAAAACCTTCCTGTGGCTGCGCCGGCTGGGCACTGGGTTGGCGGTTCTGCTGCTGCTCGGCGTGGTCGTCGCCGGCAGCCTGCTCTGGCTCACCTTGCCGCCCCGCCATGAGGTGCTGCATATCGCCGGGCTCTCCGCCCCCGTGGCGATCCGCTTCGACAGCCACGGCGTGCCGCGCATCACGGCGGCCAACGAGCGCGACGCGGCGTTGGCGCTTGGCTATGTCCATGCTCGCGACCGGCTGTTCCAGATGGAGCTGATGCGCCGCACCGTCTCCGGCCGGCTCGCCGAACGCGTCGGGCCGGCGGCGCTGAAAAGCGACCGGCTGATGCGCACGCTCGGGCTGCGCGAGGCGGCCTTGGCCGAATACGCGACCCTGCCCGCCGCGCCGCGCGCCGTGCTCGACGCCTATGCCGCCGGCGTCAATGCCTGGCTCGACGCGCGGGGGCGCTACGCCTGCCTCGAATGTATCGCTTTTCGCCGGCTGGAACCCTGGCAGCCGGTCGATTCGCTGCTCTGGGGGCATCTCATGGGCTGGTATCTCGCCGCCAATGAGCGGGTGGAACTGGCGCGCATGGCGCTTGCGGGGAAAAACCTCTCCCCTGAAAAAATCGCCGCCCTGTGGCCGCCGGCTGAGGGAACGGGGCGGCCGGATGCCGCGCTGGCGCCGGGGGATGCCCGCTTCGCCAGTGAAGCGGGCGCCTTGCTCGCCGCCATCCCGGCCTTTCCCGCCCGCTTCACCGAGCCCAGTGAAGAATCGAACGCCTGGGCGGTCGATGGCGCGCATAGCCGCACTGGCGCGCCGCTGCTGGCCGGCGACCCGCATCTCGGCTTCAGCTTTCCCGGCCTCTGGTATCTCGTGCGCGTGACCACCCCCGAGCGGGTTCTGACCGGCGCCACGGTGCCCGGCGTGCCCTTCCTGGTGCTCGGCCAGAACGGCCATATTGCCTGGAGTTTCACCTCCAACGGCGCCGATACCGAGGATGTCTTCGCGGAAACCCCGCTCGATCCCGGCCATTATCTCGGCCCGACCGGGCCACTGCCCTTCGGGCTACGCGAGGAACGCATCAAGGTGCGGGGCGCACCGGATGTCTTGATGACCGTGCGCGCGACCCGCCACGGCCCGGTGATCAGCGATCTCATCCCCGGCGAAACCCGCCTCCTCGCCTTCGCCGCCGCCAATCTGCAAGGGCCGGGCACCGCCACGCTGGGCCTATGGTCGCTCAACCACGCCGAGACGGTCGAGCAGGCCGGCGCGGCGGCGGCGCTGATCAGCGCCCCGGTGCAGAATCTCATGGTGGCCGATCGCCAGAAAATCGCGCTTTTTCTCACCGGGCGGGTGCCGCTGCGGCGCACACCCGAAGGCGCTGCCCCGCTGCCCGGCGCGGATCCCACGCATGACTGGATCGGCTGGGCCGCGGGCGAGGCGCTGCCGCATTTCATCGCGCCCGCCAGCGGGCGGCTGGTCAACGCCAACGAACGGATCGGCCCGGCAGCGGGCGCGGGCGGCGTGTTCCTCGGCGCCGACTGGCCGGGGGATTGGCGGGCCGAGCGCATCCGCTCTTTGCTCGCTGGCATCGGCAAGGCCGATGTCGCTGACTTCGCCACCATGCAGGCCGATACCACGAGCGCCTTCGCCGCCCAGATCCTGCCCCATCTCCGCGCCATCTCGCCGCCGCCCGGCCTTGCCACCACGGCGGCCGCCCTGCTCGCGGGCTGGGACGGACGGATGGCCCATGACCGGCCGGAGCCGCTGATTTTCAACGCCTGGCTGCGCCGCTTCGCCGCCGGCGTGCTGGCCGAACAGGGCGTAAAATTCGGCGATCCGGCGGCGCCGACGCTCGAATTCACCGCCTCCCTCTTC
>JAKAOE010000440.1 GCA_021823305.1 Acidobacteriota bacterium | reverse complement strand
CGCATGCGCCAGCTCGGCGATCGCGGGCAAACGCACCACGCGCGCCGCCCCCTTCAAGGTGTGGGCCACGCGCAGCATGCCGCCCACGTCGGCGGCTTCTCCCGCGCACAGCCGCCCGGCGTCGCGCTGCAGCTGCTCCAGCAGCTCGCGCGCCTCCAGGCGAAAGTACTGGTACGGATCCTGGCCCATGTGCTCCCGCCGCTAGCCCGCCGCCTCCGCCTGCACGATGCGCGCCAGGTCGCGCGACAGCGTGGTCAGCCGCACCGCCGTCTGCAGCGTTTCCCCTGTGCTGGCCTCGGTTTCGCGGGTGGCCTGGGCCGCGCCGGTAATCGCGGCGTTCACCTGCTCCACCGCCGTGGACTGCTGCTGCGTGCTGAGTTCAATCTCGCGCGAGGCCTCGGTCGCGGTCGCCACCTGGGCGACGATCTCCCGCAGGGCGTCGCTCAAGGCGGTGAAGTGCAGGCGCCCGGTGTCCACCGCCTTCGACCCGCTCTCGGTCGCCATCACGGTGGTGTTGACCGCGGCGCGGATCTCCTCGATCAGCCCCCGCACCTCCTTGGTGGCGCCGCCGACGCGCTCCGCCAGCTTGCGAATCTCCTCCCCCACCACCGCGAAGCGCCGCCCGGCTTCGCCCGCGCCCGCAGCCTCGATGCTGGCGTTGATCGAGAGGATATTGGTCTGTTCCGCGAGTTCGTTGATGATATCGAGCACGCCGCCGATCTGCTGCGACTTGCGCCCCAGCTCGAGCATGTGGTTCACGATCGTGTCCACCTGCTGGCGGATGCCGGCGATGGCGGCGGAGGTCTGATCCACCTTCTCCTCGCCGGCGCGGGCCGCGCCCGTCGTGGCGCCGGCGATCTGCGCCACTTGGCGCGCGCTGGCCGCGATCTGGCGCGAGGACGCCAGCAGCTCGCTCATCGTGGTGGCGATCTCGCTCATGGCGGTGGCCGACTCCTTGGCGCCGGCCGCCTGCTGATTGGCGGCCGCCTGCAGTTCGCTGGAGGAGCTTTGCACGTGCTGCACCGCGGCGCCGATGTCGCGGCGCAGGCGCCGCGCCAACAGCACGCCGAGCAGCACCGCCAGCAACACCAAGGCGCCCGCCAAGCCCGCCACCAGCCACTCGGCGTCGGCGGCGCGCCGGTCGGACGCCGCCGTGCCGGCCTCCATGGACGCCTGCTCGTGGGCGGTCAGGGCGGCTACGTCCCGGACCAGCTTGTCGCGCTGCGGCAGCGCAGTCTGCGCGAACAACGCGACCGCCTGGGCCAGCGTGCCGCTCCGGCGCGCCGCCTGCACCGAGCGCTGCGCCTCCTGGTAGGCGGCCTCGTCCTGGCGCACCGCGGCGATGAGCTGCTGGTTGACTGCGGTGACGGCGCGCCCTTCGATCCGGGCAATGCCGCTTTCCGCCGCCGCCTGCGAAGCCGAGGCGCCGGCCAGGTACGACTCCCCGCCGGTCAGCAGAAACCCGCGAAACTCGGCGACCTCGTGGTTGAGCGCGCTCTTCAGCACGGCCGCGTCGATCACGTTCTGTGCGTTGACCGTGATCACGCCGTTCTTGATGGCCGCGACCGAGCGCAGCGCGCCCACGGAGATCACCCCGATGACGGCGGTGAGCGCCACCAGCACCGCAAAACTCGCGTTGACCCGCTGATTGAATGTCCAGGTTCGACTCATCGTTCCCTCCCCGTTCCTGCCGCTTCGGATCCCGCCGTAGGCGCCGGCGCACCGCTCCCGCGCCGCCCCAGATGCTCCACCAACCGCTCCACTTCGACCACCGGCCACGCCGCTCCGTCCTCCGCCACCACCGTGCGCAGCCAGCCGGCGGCCGCGGCCGCGCCCTCCCGCGCCGCCGCCGGCACTTCGACCTGCCGCAGCAGAGCCGCGAAGGCCAGGCCCACCGGCGCTCCCTGCACCTGCGCCACCCACGCCGGCGCCGCCCCGGCTACTTCCCGCCCCAGCAGCGCCGCCAAATCGAACACCGGCAGCGGCACCCCGCCGACGGCGGCGATGCCGAGCAGGCCGGCGCCGCGCCCGGGCACCGGCGCCGGCGCACCCAGGCGGTGGATGCCCGCCAGGGCGGCCCACGGCAGCGCCACCACCTGGTCCCCCACGCGCACCGCCAGCAGCCGTTCCCGCGCCGCCGCCGGCTGTGGCTCGGGCGCGGCGAAACTCGCGTCGAAGGCCCGCCGCAACTCCCGATCGCGCGTCATGTCGGCGACCCGCAAGCCTGCAATTGCACCCGGACCAGCGCCAGCAGCGCCTCGCGCTCAAAACCGCCGCCGAACATCGCGATGCGCAACGGCGCGTCGCGGCGCAACAGGGCGGCCGCCTGGCCCAGCTCGCGCCGGGCCGCGGCCACGTCGCCGGCCCGGCGGGCCAGCAGGCCAAGGTGGAAATGGGGCATGGCGAACGCCGGGTCGAGGCGCGCCGCCGTGCGATCGTGCTCGATCGCGCCCGCCGCGTCGCCGCGGTGCTCGCGGCACAGCGCCAGCAGGTAGTGCGTCTCCGGGTCGAGGTCGCCGCGCGCCAGCAACGCCGCGCACGCCGCCTCCGCCTCCGCCGTCTCGCCCTGGTCGGTGAGCAGCGCGGCCTGCAGCAATTGCAGGTCGCCGCCCTGCTCCCGCAACCGCTCCAACTCCTCCAACGCGGCGCCGGCGCCGTCCCGCTGCAGGCGCGCCAGAACTGACCCGGCCGCATCCGCCGCGGGCGCGGGGCGGGGCGCGCC
>JAKAOE010000439.1 GCA_021823305.1 Acidobacteriota bacterium | reverse complement strand
CCAATCACGCGGTGGCAGGGCACCACCACGCCGATTGGATTGGCGCCGTTGGCCAGCCCCACCGCCCGCACCGCCGCCGGGCGCCCGATGCGCTCGGCAAGCTGCGCGTAGGAGGCCGTTGTGCCCGCCCCAATCCGGCGCAGCGCGCGCCATACTTCCCGCTGAAACGGCGTGCCGGCGGCTTCGACCGCCAGCCCGTCGATCGCCTCGAGCTCTCCCGCGAAGTACCGTCCGATCGCTTCCGCCGCCCGGCTCCGCTTCCGCGCAGCCTCCAGCCGGTACCCTCCCTCGCCGTAGGCGATCCGCAGCCGCCGCTGCATCCGCTCCTGTTGGTCTGCCCATCCCGTGGCGCGAAGCTTTCCCTCGCCGTCGGTCACGACATCCATTCCGCCGATGGGTGTCCTGATCCGATCCACGAACAACGTCAGAGCCTCAGTCATGATGTCCTCCCCCGGCCTGAGCTGCCCACAAGTGCTGCGCCGCATACGCCCGCCAGGGCCGCCAGGGTTCGGCGCGCTCGACCAGATCGTCCACGCCCGGCCGCCGGCCGGCAAACATTCCGGCAACTTGCGCCGCCCCGCGCAACAGCCCGGCATCGGGCGCGGGAAACGCGTCGGGCTCGCGCAGCGCGCGCAGCGCGATATATTGCGCCGTCCATTCCCCGATCCCGCGGATTGCCCGGAATCGCGCCACTGCCTCTTCCACCGTCCCAAACGGCCGGAACAGGTTTCGGTCGGCGGCGGCGGCCGACGCTAGGGCCTGCAACGCCGCGCGCCGCGCGCGCGGCATCCCCAGTTCGATCACCGCCGCGCCGGCCAGGCGCTGCGCCGTGGGAAACAGCCGCGACAGTCCCGGATTCCCGCCGGCCGTAGCCGGCAGCGGCTCGCCGTACCGCTCCACCAGCTCTCCCGCCAGCCGGCGCGCCGCGCCCACGCTCACCTGCTGGCCGAGCACCGCCCGCACCGCCAGCTCGAACCCGTCCCACCCGCCCGGCGCCCGCAATCCGGGGCGCCGCGCGACCAGCGGCGCCAGCGCGCGGTCGCGCGCAAGGTGCTCGTCAATTGTTCCTATGTCGGCGCCCGTGTCGAACACCCGCCGCACGCGCGCCACGATGGCCGCCAGCGACCGCACGTTCGGGAACCGGATCGTGACCCCCAGGCTCCGTTCCCGCGGCAGCGGGAACACCCGCACCGTCCCGGCTTCGCCCTCGCTCGCCACCGTGCGCTGGTAGCCGTCCCCGTCCACGGCTTCAACCCCGGGTATGGCCCGCGCCCGCAGATAGTCCGCCATCGCCTCCCAGTCGTAGGGCGGCCGGTAACGCAGCCGCATCGTGACGCTGTCTTTCAATGGCAGCTCGCCGCTGGCTCCCTGCCGCCGCAGCGCGCCGGGCGGGCTGTGGAACATGTCCTGAAACACCTCGTTGAATCGGCGTACGCTGCCGAACCCCGCCGCCAGGGCGATTTCGGTCATCGGCAGGCGCGTTTCATGAATGAGCTGCTTGGCGAACAGCACCCGCCGCGTGTGCGCCACCGCCGTGGGCGAGGCGCCGAGATGTTGCAGAAACAGCCGCCGCAGTTGCCGCTCGCCCACGCCCAGCCGCCCGGCCAGCGCCGCCACGCCGGCGTCGCCGCCGTCCAGCGCCCCCTCCGCGATCAGCGCCAGCGCGCGCGACACCGTGTTCGACGTTCCGCGCCAGCACGCCAGGTCCGGCGCGGCCTCCGGCCGGCAGCGCAGGCACGGCCGGAACCCCGCCGCTTGCGCCGCCGCGGCCGAGCTGAAGAAACGGCAATGCTCAAACCGGGGCGTCCGCGCCGGGCAGATCGGACGGCAGTAAATCCCCGTCGTCGCCACGCCGACGAACACGAATCCGTCGAAGCGCGCATCCCGCGTCTGCAGGGCCCGATAGCAAATCTCCCGCTCTGCTAACTCCACGTCCGGATTGTCTCATCCGCTCCAGGTCCGCGCTGGCGGCCTTCGGACATGGTCATCCCGCCACAAAAAATCGCCCCGGCCGTTGCCGGCCGGGGCGGAAGGAGTGAGATTTTGCCTTCAAGGGCGGGGCCGGAGCGGGCTCTCGGGGACCCGCGCAGTCCCCGCCCGTAGATAGCAGCGGGTGTCGTGGCGCAGCCACGACCGGCCCCGCGTTCAATTAATGGCCACTACAGCCGCAGCCGCCGCCCGCCGCCGCCGGCTGCAGCACCGGCAGCGTCTTTGCGCCTGCCTGGGCCGCCGTCTTGGCCGCGTCGCCCGCCACCTGCGTCGTCTGCCCGCCGCTCGGAATCTGCATCATCGTCAGCTGCCGGTCGAACGGCATCGAGTACTTCTTCTCGATCTTCTCCCGGTACACCGGCCCCGAGTTGTAGGTGCAGAACGGATAGATCAGCCCGTTCGGCGCCGCATAGTGGATGATGCACCGCTTCACCCGCTCCACGTCGTAGTTGTAGCTGTCCATGAAGTGCATGCCCGCCACCATCAGCGTCTTGTAGACGAAGCCCTGCTCCGCCTCGTTGCCGCGGCCGTAGCTCTTGTCGGTCATGCCCTGCAGCGTCTGCAGGAACTTGGTGAAGGTCAGCCCCTCCGGCGCCCGCTCGGCGTGGAAGTGCTTCTGCAGCGAGTTCCAGGTCTTCACCTTGCTGAAGAACTTGAACCGCGCCTTCTCCGTGCTCCGCGCCAGATTATCGATGTCCTGCAGCATGTTGCCCACGTCCACGAAGCGCGTCACCGGCACCGCCTGCAGATCGGAA
>JAKAOE010000438.1 GCA_021823305.1 Acidobacteriota bacterium | reverse complement strand
CGATCTACCGACCGCAACGACCTCGACGACCAGCTCTTCGGCACCTTCGCCGCCTGCGAGGACCTGCTGCGCCAGCCGCCCGTCCAAGCCCAAAGCCGCGACGACCTCAGGCAAAAACTCAGCGTCGCCGCCGGCGGCGTCGTCTTCACCACCATCCAAAAATTCTTCCCTGAAGCCAAAGGCGAGGCCGTAACGCCACTGACCGACCGCCGCAACGTCGTCGTCATCGCCGACGAGGCCCACCGCAGCCAGTACGACTTCATTGACGGCTTCGCCCGCCACATGCGCGACGCCCTCCCCAACGCATCCTTCATCGGCTTCACCGGCACGCCCATCGAAAAGGCCGACCAGAACACCCGCGCCGTCTTTGGCGACTACATCAGCGTCTACGACATCCAACGCGCCGTCGAAGACCAGGCCACGGTGCCCATCTACTATGAAAACCGCATGGCCAAGCTCGAGCTGAAGGACAGCGAGCGGCCTCGCATTGACCCGGACTTCGAGGAGGCCACCGAAGGCGAGGAGGTCGATCGTAAGGAAAAGCTCAAATCAAAATGGGCCCATCTGGAGGCCCTGGTCGGCGCCGACGATCGCATCCGCCACGTCGCCGCCGACATCCTTCAGCACTTCGACGCCCGCCTGAGCGCAATGCAGGGTAAGGCGATGATCGTCTGCATGAGCCGCCGCATCTGCGTCGAGCTCTACGACGCACTCGTCGCCCTCCGCCCCGAGCTCGGCAACGAAGACGATCGCCTCGGTGCGCTCAAGATCGTCATGACCGGCTCCGCCACCGATCCCGAGGCCTGGCAGCAGCACATCCGCAACAAGCCGAGAAGAGAAGATCTCGCCCGCCGCTTCCGCGACCCCGCCGACCCATTCCAAATCGTCATCGTGCGCGATATGTGGCTCACCGGCTTTGACGCCCCCAGCCTGCACACGATGTACCTCGACAAGCCCATGCGCGGCCACGGCCTGATGCAGGCCATCGCCCGCGTCAACCGCGTCTTTCGCGACAAGCCCGGCGGCCTCGTCGTGGATTACCTCGGCCTTGCCGACGAGCTCCGCCAGGCGCTGATCACCTACACCGAAAGCGGCGGCAAGGGCAGCCCCAAATTCGACCAGGACGAAGCCGTCGCCAGGATGCTCGAGATCTTCGAGATCGTCCGCGGCCTATTCCACGGCTTCGACTGGTCAACTTGGGCCAGCGGCCGCCCCAACGCGCAGGTCGCGCTCCTGCCCGCCGCCCAGCAGCACATCTACGCTCAGCCCGACGGCGCCGCCCGCCTCAAGGCCAACGTAACTAACCTTTCCAAGCTCTTCGCCCTCGCCGTCCCCCACCCCGATGCGATCCGCATCCGCGACGACGTCGGCTTCTTCCAGGCCGTCCGCGCGCAAATCGTCAAGGACACGCCCGACGACCGCCGCACCGACTACGAGCTCGACCACGCCATCCGCCAAATCGTCGCTGGCGCCATCTCATCCGACAAGCCCATCGACATCTTCGCCGCCGCCGGCCTCAAACGGCCCGACATCTCGATCCTCTCCGACGAGTTCCTCGCCGAGGTTCGCGGCATGCCGCAGCGCAACCTTGCCGTCGAGCTCCTCCGCAAGCTCCTCAGCGGCGAAATCCGGCAGCGGTCGAAACGCAACCTCGTGCAGTCGCGCTCGTTCGCCGAGATGCTCGACCACGCCGTCCAGCTCTACCAGAACCGCGCCATCGAGACTGTCGAGGTGATTGAGCGCCTGATCAAGCTCGCCAAGGAAATCCGCTCCGCCGCCGCCCGCGGCGAGGAACTGCACCTAACCGAGGACGAGCTAGCCTTCTACGACGCCCTCGAAACCAACGACTCCGCCGTCAAGGTCCTGGGCGAACCCCTCCTCTGCCAGATCGCCCGCGAGCTGACCGACTCCATTCGCAAGAACGTCAGCATCGACTGGAACCTCCGCGAAAGCTCCCGCGCCGCCATCCGCGTAAAAATCAAGCGCATCCTCCGCAAACACGGCTACCCCCCCGACAAACAAGACCAAGCCACCCGCACCGTCCTGCAACAAGCCGAACTCCTCTCCGCCACCTGGGCCGACGCCTAACACAGCACCCCCACAACCGGCGGGGGAAGCCGAGCAGCAACCAAATGTAGCAGGGTGCTCCCGCCCGACCCGGCCACCGCCGCGCGCAACCCCGCCAACCCAACCGGGAGCCCCCCTGGGCCGCAAGATCTACCAGCAGCCCAGCCAGCAACCCGGGCCGCCCTGCCCCCGCGGCACGGGGCCCCACAGCCCGCCCCGACCGCCATGTTAAAGAGCCGTTCTCCGCCCGCCGTCGCCGCGCGAACAGCTGGGTAACTGACATCCCAGCCAGGTAGGCCCAAAGTCGAACATGCGCACAAAGAGCCCCAAAAACCCACACAAAAAGGAGTAGCAAATGGACCACGAACGCAAAATCGAGATCGTCATCAACAAGAAGCGGTACGAAATCAGCGAGCCCACCCAGACGGGAGCGAGCCTGAAGAACCTCGCCGGCATTCCCCTAAACGACGTCCTGTTCCTCCAACGCCCGCGCGAGGACGAAGTCATCCCAAACGAAACAACAATAGAAGTGAAGAATGGCGACCAGTTCCACAGTCAGCCACCCGCAAATTACGGGCTCGGGGCGGCCACACCCGACGTCAGCGGGGTGCACCCCGAGCGCACCGCCCTGCACCCGCAGCCCGGCGGATGGAACCACCTCGTGATCCGAGATTAGA
>JAKAOE010000437.1 GCA_021823305.1 Acidobacteriota bacterium | reverse complement strand
ACCGCATCTTTCGCCCGCTGGGCCTGCGCACCAGCGGGTTTGTCGATATCACCCTGATGCGCAGCCGGCGGCTGGAGCCGGTGGCGGAGATGTTCGCGCCGACCTCGTTTTGCGCCCTGCGCAAGCGCATCTCGCTCGGCGAGGTGGAAGACGAAAATGCCTATGCGATGGGCGGGGTGGTGGGCCACGCCGGCTTGTTCGCCCCCGTGCGCGAGGTCGATCGGCTGGCCTGGGAGTTGGTGCGATGCTACGCGGGGCAGTCGGATTTTCTGCCGGCGGCACTGGTGCGCGAGTTCTGGAGGCGCGACGGCGCCGTGCCCGCTTCGACCTGGGCCCTGGGATGGGACACGCCCTCGCCCGGCACCTCAAGCGCAGGGCGCCATTTTTCACCCGCCGCGGTCGGTCACCTGGGTTTCACCGGCACCTCGATCTGGATCGAGCCGGAGCGCCAGATCGTCGTCTCGCTGCTCACCAATCGGGTGCATCCGCGCCGCGACAACGAGCGGATTCGTAATTTCCGGCCGCTTCTCCACGACCTCGTCATGGAGGCGATCGAGCAGGCGCCTTAGCGGACGCCCGCTAGAGGCAGGGAAAGCCGTAGCCGAAGTAGGGCGGGTTGTAGCAGAGCTGCTCACGCCAGCGGTAGGCTTGGCGCGCGCTGACCTGCTCGGCTTGGCGCCGGTCGCGCTGCTCGGCCCGGCGAATCTTCTGGTAGCGCTGGTAGGCGGCTTGGTCGCCCTCGAAGAGGCATTTGCAATGCTCCGGATCGGCAAGAAAGAAGTGCCAACCGCCCCGGCGATCGACCTCGTAGCGCATCGCAAACGGCGCCATGCCGCGCAGATAATCCAGCTTGGCGGGACTGTCCGCCTTATGAACCACGAAGTCGGCCGCGCGAAGCTCGTTCTCCACCTCGCTCACCTGCTGGGCCTCCACCCGCTGCTCGACGCCGGCGCATCCGGAGACCGCCGCGGCAAGCAGGCAAACCGCGGCGCTCAGGGTGAGGCCAAGCCGCGCCGCCGCTCTCGGCGTGGCGGCCCTTCGCCGAATGCAAGAGGCCGCGCTGACCGAGCTTTCTTCCATACCGTCGGCTCCGCCGGGCGCCTGCACCGCCGCGCGCGCCGGCTCGACGCTCGTCCTGCCGGCGCGCCGGTGCCGCCCGGTCTTCACTTCTTATTTAAGCACGCCTTTGCCGTAATGCCAGAGATGGTTGCCTTGCCGGCATCAGCGCTGCCGCCTGGCCGCTGCCGCCGGCAGCGCGCGTCATGGAGCTGGCGGTGAGCAACCCCGAGTCGGCGCGGCGGATCGCCCGGCTGCCTGCGAAGGTGCGCCGCGTCCACCTCGTCGGCGTTGCCGGCTCGGCGATGGCGGCGTTGGCCGGGATGTTTGCCCAGCGCGGCTTCGAGGTCAGCGGCTCGGACGAGCAGTTTTACGAGCCGGCGGGCTCGATGCTCAGGCGTCTGCCGATTCAGCTCAAGCAGGGCTTCAGCGCCGACCATCTGACCCCGCCGCCCGACCTGGCAGTGATTGGCAATGTGATCACGCGGGACAACGTCGAGGCCCGCGCCGTGCTCGAGCGGGGGATTCCCTACCTGTCGATGCCGGAGGCGCTTAGCCACTTTTTTCTCGCCGATCGCATCGCGCTCGCAGTAACCGGTACGCACGGCAAGAGCACCTCGACGGCGCTGATGGCCTATGCGCTGTATCGCGCCGGGCGCAAGCCCTCGATGCTTCTGGGCGGGGTGGCCAAGGACTTTGCCAGCAACTACCGGCTCGACAGCGGAGCCCATTTCGTCGTCGAGGGCGACGAGTACGATACCGCCTTCTTTGACAAGGGGCCGAAGTTCATGCATTACCGGCCTGCGGCAATGATTCTCACCGGGGTCGAGTTCGACCACGCCGATATCTACCGGGACCTCGCGCAGGTGAAGTCAGCCTTTCGCGCCTTGGCCGAGAGCCTCGGCCCAGAGGCGGTGCTGGCCGTTTGCGCCGATTCGGCTGCGGCGCTCGAGGTGACGGAGAACAGCCGCGCCCGGCGCGTCACCTTTGGCCTTGCGGCGGGCGAGGTGCGCGCCGCCGACCTCAGGCTGGGACCGTCTGGTGCGCGTTTTTCGGTTGTGCGCGACGGGATTAAGGCCACCGATGACCTGCTGCTGGGGATCGGCGGGCGGATGAATGTTGCAAACGCGTTGGGCGTTTATGTGCTGCTTGAGCGGCTCGGGATTGATTCCGAGGCGCTGGCGACTGGTTTTGCCTCGTTCCAGGGCGTGGCGCGAAGGCAGGAAGTCGTGGCCGAGGCCGGTGGCGTTACGATAATCGACGACTTCGCGCACCATCCGACGGCGGTGCGCGCCACCCTTTCGGCGCTTGCGCCGCGCTTTCCCGGGCGGCGGCTGGTGGCCGCCTTCGAGCCGCGCTCGAACACCGCCCGCCGCCGGACCTTCCAGGCCGAATTCGCGTCTGCTTTCGACCAGGCCGCCGTTGTCTTTCTGGCGCCGGTCTACTTCAAGCCCAACGACCCGATCCCGCCCGAGGAACGGCTTGACGTGGCGGCGCTTGCCCGTGAGATTTCTGCCCGCGGGCCGCACGCCGCCGCGGCTTCGTCTCTCGACGATCTGGCTTCGCGGCTCAGCTCCGAGCTGCGGCCGGGCGACGTGGTGGTGCTGATGTCCAACGGTCCGTTTGGCGGCCTGGCCGCCCGCCTGGCCGGCGCCCTCGCCTCCCGCCCTTAGCCCGCTTCCGCGCCGCCGACCCCACCTGC
>JAKAOE010000436.1 GCA_021823305.1 Acidobacteriota bacterium | reverse complement strand
CCTGCCGGCGCGCCTCGAGGTGGAACTGCCGCTCCTCGTCCAGTTCGCGCCGCAGACGGCGGCTAGCGGCGGCGTTGCGCAAGCGGGTGATCCAGGACATCGGCCCTCCGGGGTCAGGCGCGCTGCAACACCTGCAGGATGGCGGCGCTGGCGCGGCGCCAGCGGGCTTCGGTGGCGCGCAGTTGGCGCTCGCCGGCGGCGGTGATGGCGTAAACTCGGGCGCGGCGCTTGTTGCCGGTAACCACCCATTGCGCCGAGACCCAGCCGGCTTCCTCCAGCCGGTGCAAGGCGGGATAGAGCGAACCCTCCTCCGGGCGCAGGCGCTCGCCGGAGATCGCCTCGATCTGGCGCGTGATGGCGTAGCCGTGCAACGGCCCACGCCGCGCCAGAATCTTCAGCGCCAGCAGCGGCAGGGCGTCGTGCAAGGAGTCGGAAGCGCGCGGCATAATCAGTTGCCTCACTCAGCCAGCTTAGTATAAACCGCGCGGGACCTGACCGCCAGGACGCTGAAGCGCTGCCGTGCGCACCGCTCAGACCAGGAGCAACCGGTGGAACCTGGAGCCGTCGCCGATCGCCTGGATTGCCTGGAAGACGGCCCTTCCCAGCTTTTCGGCCCCGTCAGGGCCGCCGAGCAAGGCGGGAGCCGCAGCGCCGCGGAATGCGGCAAGGAGTTCCGCTTCCGGCCTGGTCGTCGCCTCGAGGAACTCTTCGTAGGCAGCCAGAACCGCGTCGCACTCTTCCTTCTTTCCCGGCAGCAAATCGCCGATCCGCCCGAGCCGCTCCTTGGCGTTATGGGTGTGGGCGGCCGCGGGCGCGAGCGCCGGCGGTATCTGGGACCTGCCCGCGGCGGAGATCGGGATTTGAGCCTTCACGGCGAAAGCCGTTTTCAGATCGAAGCACTGGGAATGCTGGAACGGCGAACCGGCCGCGGCGAAGTTAACGAAATACCAGTAGAGCCAAGCCCAGTCGAAGCTGAGGGGATAGGCGACCAGCACCGGACGCCCGCCGTCCGCGATGCGCGCAATCCAGCTGGCCGCCTCGTCCATCGCGGTCGCGGGGTCCGCCCCGTGGTCGAGGAGCTTGCGGCGGTCGAGCCCGTTGACGCGCAGCGCCTCCGACTGGAAGTTTTCGGAGATCGGGCGTAGCTCGCGGTAGAAGGTTTCCCGGTATTCCGCAGGGGCTTGAAACTCCTCTCCGTCGAACGTTCCCGCGTATACAAGCGCGAACGAGAGCATCGAGTATGGGCCTGGAATCGGCCCGTCAGTCTCAACGTCGGCGGAAAAGTAGACGTCGCGGGGGGCTGCTGCCTTTTGTGCGCCGAGATTCGCCGGTTGGGTTTTCGGGGCCGGGGTTCCCATGATGGTCACCGTGAATCATACTTTAACGCCGGGGCGACCGATGCAGCGCCGGCCGCTTAGGCGGCGCGTTGTTGGCGGGAGCGAGTGAAGAGGTCGAGGGCGGCGCGGTTGAAGGCGGGGATGTCGGAGGGTTTGCGGCTGGAGACCCAGTTGGCGTCCACGACGACCTCCTGGTCCTTCCAATGGGCGCCGGCGTTGCGGAAGTCGTCCTGGAGCGAGGACCAACTGGTGACGGTGCGGTTGCGCACCAGGCCGGCGGAGATCAGCAGCCAGCCGCCGTGGCAGATGAAGACGACGGGCTGGCCGCGCTCGGCCAGGGCGCGGGCGAAGCGCTGGGCCTCGGGGACGGTGCGCAGGCTGTCGGCGTTGACGACACCGCCGGGCAGGAACAGCGCGTCGTAGTCGTGCGGATTGGCCGCGGCGAGATCCACGTCGCGGGCGAAATGGTCGCCGAGCTCGGTGTAGTTCATGGCCTGGAGGCGGGGGAAGCGGGAGACGATGTCCACTTTGGCGCCGGCCTGTTCGAAGGCATGTTTGGGGCCGGTGAGCTCGACCTGCTCGAAGCGGTCATCCACCAGGGCGGCGATGCGCATGCCGGATAAAGCGGGAGTCTGGGGCACGGTGCACTCCTTGTACGGTTAGATGCTTGGGTCAGTGGCGGCCGCCGCTGCCGGCGGCGGGGGAGGATTTGGCTTCGGCGGCGGTGGCGCGCTCGAGGTAGGGGACGAAGGGGGTCAACTGCAACGGCATCTTCTCGCGCGCCGAGAGCAGGTGCTCCGCCGGCTGGGGCTCGAGCGAGACGCTGCCGTCCCAAGGGTCCACCAAAAGGCGGCCGCCGAGCGGAAGGGCGGCGATTTGCGAAACCTTGGCGGGCTGCAGCGCGGGGGCCCGGGCTTCGACCGCGTGCAGGCGGGCGAGGTAGGCGTGGCTGAACCAGCCATTGGCGAGGTTGGGGTTGAGCAGGGGAGGGGAGAGCTTGCGGCGGGCGGCGACCTGGCGCAGGTAGAGGCCGGCGGCGGCCAGCTCGTCTTTATAGGGAGAGTTGACCAGCAGCTTGACGGCGAGGGCGTTGGCCTGGGCCTCCTCCTGCGGCGTGCGCTTGAGGTGGAGCAGGCGGAGGGTGTCCTGATCGGCGAAGAGCATGCGGTCGGCGAAGGCGTAGCGGGTGTCGAGGGTCTGGCCGAGGTCAATGTGGGCGAGTTCGTGGGCGAGCATGGCGGCGAGGGCGGCCTCGTTGGGGAGACTGTCAATCAAGCCGCGGCTGAGGACGATGGTGTGGCCGATGGTAAGCGATTCCAGCGGGGTGGTGAGCAGGATGCGGCAGCGCACGGCGGGGGCGATGGCGAGGTGGTTGGCATAGATCAGGTTGTTGGCCACCGTCTGCAGCACGGCGTCGGCGGGGC
>JAKAOE010000004.1:500-13241 GCA_021823305.1 Acidobacteriota bacterium | reverse complement strand
TCCGATCTAACTTGCAGGTTGGGCAGCTCGTTGGTCAGCCAGGCGTGGGTTTCGGGACGATCCGCGGTGAGCGTGGCGCCGAGGACGTTGTTGTGGAGCGAGGCCTTCACCTGCAGCGTGCCCATCGTGTCGGAGTGCAGCGCGGCGGTCATCTCCTGCGGCGTGGCGGCGTTGAGCGCGGCGCCGGACGAGGTGGCGCGCCAGGCGGCCATGCCGGCGGCGGAGCCAGCGGCGGGCGACGGCGTGGCGGCGGACGGCGGGGAGGCTTGCGGCCCGGTCTGGGCGGCCGGCGCCGGCGCGGACGTGGGCAGCAGGTGCGCGGCGGACGCGGAGGGCGCGGACGGCGGCGCCGGCGCGGCGGCATTGGCGGCGGGCGCGGACGGCGGCGCGGAGGAAGGCGCGGACGAGGGCGCGGCGGCGGCCGCGGGAGCGAGCGACGGCACGGATTTGGGCGCGTTCTTGCCGGCGGAAGCGGAACTGGCGTCGCCACTGCCGGCGCCGTTGCCCGCGGCGTTGCCGTTGTCGGCGCCGGCGTGGCCGGCGGCGCTGCTGGTGGCGGGCGCGGCGGCGATCGCCGGAGCCGCGACTTCACCCGGCACGGCGGGACGCGGCGCCGGGGCCGGCGATGGTTTGGTCTCGGGTGCGGCCAGCACGGGTAGCGCGGCGGCGGGCGGCGGCGGCGCGGAGGACGACGATGCGGGCGCGCGCGCCGGCACGGCGGGCGCGACGGGCGGCGAAGTGGAGGGAAGATCGTTCGCTGCGTTCGCCGGCTGCGGTTTGGCGGCGGGGGCGGACGGCGGGGCCGTCATCGCGGGTGCGACCTTTGCCGGAGCGGGCGCGGGGGGCGCAGGGGCGGGAGCATCCGCGGCTTGCGCCTGGCTCGCGGCCGGCGCCGGTACGGCGGTGGATTTGGCCGGCGGTAGCGCGGACCCCGGCGCGGAAACACCCGGCGGCGGCGGAGTGGCGACGGTGGCCGCTGGCGGCGCGGCCGCGGTGGTACCCAGCGGCGGCACAGCGGAGCTGGCTATCGATGGCGCGGCGGCGGGCGCGGCAGGCACGGCCGGGGCGGCAGTGGCGCCGGGGCCGGACTGAGTTGCGGCCGGCTTGGCTGCCGGTGCCGGTGCCGGCGGCGGCGGCGCGGAGATAATGGCGGCACGCGGCGCGGTGCTCGCAGCGCTGGTATCCGCCGTGTTTGCTTTCGTTGGACGCGACGCGGCGGCGGACTTGGCCGGCGCCGTAGATTTCGCGGCATCGGCCGGCTTGGCCGGCGCCCTCGGGGCGGCGGGTGCGGGCGGCGTAGCGGCGGCGGCGTTCGCCATGCCAGCAGCGTCAGGCGGCGCGGTCTGGCCGCCAGCACGCTGCAGATGCTGGCTGAAGGCGTGGACGCTCCCCGCTGGGGCCGGGCCGGCGAGGCCACCGGCACGCCCGGCCGATGCGCCCGGTGGCGGCATCGCGGGGATGGCGGAGACAGGCATACAACCCAGGGAGAGCACGTCGCGGGCCAAACCCGGAGTGAGAACCCTTTAATGATCGGATCCCCCGCCCGGCGGGCGGGTGAGCAGGAAGGCTTCGTCCAGCGCGGCCTGCTCGCGCCGCTCCTGTTGGCGGCGTTGGGCGCGGCGGCAATGCTCTTCCAGGATGTCCAGCGTGCGGCGCTCGCGCCGGCGCGCCAGCAGGATCTCGACCTGCAGCGCGTGGGCCGATTCCAGGCGCGCGAGATGGTCGCGCAACTGCCGCTCGCGCTCGGCCTCGGCCTCGCGCTGCAGGCCGGAGACCTGCAGCTCGGCGCCGTCCACGGCCTCGCGCTCGCGCAGCGCCGCCTGCAGCGCGTCCTGCTCGCCGCGGCTCTGGCGGCGCGCCGCATCCAGCCCGAAGCTGGCCGCGCCCACGCGGGCGGCGGCCAGCGCCACCTTCATCTCCTCCTGGCGTTCGAGGCTTTCGCGCAGACGCAGCAGGCGCCGCATGGAGGCGGGAAACTTCATCGCCTTAGAGCGCCAGTTCCATGAGCTGCGCCACCGCCTCGGCCAGCGTGACGCGTTCGCCGGCGGCCTGGCGCATGAAGGCGTGGATGGCGGGGAGCGCGGCCAGCGCCTCGTCCAGCACCGCGTCGGCGCCCTTCTGATAGGCGCCGACCCGCACCAGATCCTCGGAGCGCTGGAAGGCGGCGAGCAGCTGGCGCACGCGCGCGGCCTGCTTGCGGTGCTCGGGCGAGGTGACCGCGGGCATGAGGCGGCTGAGGCTGTCGAGCGGATGAATGGCGGGATAGTGGCCCTGGGCGCCGAGCTGGCGGTCGAGGATGATGTGGCCGTCGAGCAGCGCGCGGACCGCGTCCACCAGCGGATCGTTCTGGTCGTCACCCTCCATCAGCACAGTGTAGAAGGCGGTGATGCTGCCGTGGCGGAACTGGCCGGCGCGCTCCACCAAGCGCGCCAGCAACGCGAACACGGAGGGGGTGTAGCCCTTGGCGGTGGGCGGCTCGCCGGCGGCGAGGCCGATCTCGCGCTGCGCCATGGCGAAGCGGGTGAGCGAATCCACCACCAGCAGCACATGGCGGCCGCGGTCGGCAAAGTACTCGGCGATGGCGGTGGCGGCGAGCGCGGCGCGGATGCGCAGCAGCGGCGACTGGTCGGAGGTGGAGACCACCACGGCGGAGCGCTTCAGGCCCTCCTCGCCGATGGCGTCCTGCAGGAACTCGCGCACTTCGCGCCCGCGCTCACCCACCAGCGCCAGCACGGTCATGTCGGCCTGGGTGTTGCGCGTCATCATGCCGATCAGCGTGCTCTTGCCCACGCCACTGCCGCCGAAGATGCCCAGGCGTTGGCCGCGGCCGCAGGTGAGCAGGCCGTCCAGGCAGCGGATGCCGGTGCCGAGCGGCTCGCGAATGAGGACGCGGTCCATCGGCGGCGGGGGGTCGCCGTCGTAGGGCCGGGCGTCGTCGGTGAGCACCTCGCCCAGGCCGTCGAAGGCGATGCCGCCGCCGTCGGTGACGCGGCCGAGCAGCGCCTCGCCCACGCGAATGGCGGGCTTGCAGCCCCAGGTGACGATGCGGTCGCCGAAGCGGATGCCGCGCGGGGCGCGCAGCGGCATGCTGAGCACGGTGGACCCGCGGAAGCCGACCACCTGCCCCTCGACGCTCTGGCCGTCGCCGCCCAGGATGGCGCAGACCTCGCCCACCGAGCAGGGCGGGCCGTCGGACTCGACGATCTGGCCGACCGATTTGATCACCTTCCCGCTCCACCGCCAGGTGGGGATTTGCGCCAGCGTGTTGGTGTAGGCGCCGAGCAGGCCGGCGTGGGAGCGCGGCAGCGCGAGCGGCGCCTCCGCCGCCTCTTCCGGCGGCGGCATCATGACGCCGGCTGGGCCGCGGCCACCGCGGTGCGGCGCGACAGCAGGTCGAGGAAGCCCTGCTCCACCTCGCGCAACTGCGCCTCCAGGCCGAGGTCGGTGCTGCCGGTCGCGGTCTCGATGCGGCAGCCGGCGGGTTCGAGCGCGGGATCGGAGCGCAGCTTGGGGGCGCAGCGGTAGTTTTGTCCGGCGAGCAGCGCCTCCCACTGCGCCATCTTGGAAAGCGGCACGCGCAGCTCGACCTCGGCGCCGGCGGCCAACTGCTCCAGCGCCACGCGCACGGTGCCGGCAAGCAGCAGCGGATCGAGCTGCGCCTCGCGCTGCAGCACCTTGCGCGCGATGCCCAGCACCAACTGCACCACCTCGCGTTCGAGTTGGGCGAAGTAGTCGCCGCGCTGGCTCTCAAAGGCGCTGAGCGCCTCGGCGACGGCGGTGCGCTCGAGCTGGACGCGCCGCTCGAGGTCGGCGCCCAGGCCGCGCTCCATCTCCTGGCGCGCCTCGCGCCGGGCGCGGCGCTCGCGCTCCAGCGCATCGGCCTCGCTGACGGCGCCCTCGGGCAGGCCGGGCGCGGGCGCGGGCGCGCCCGGCTCGAGGTAGACAAACGGTTCGATGTGGCGGCGCGCCACCGCTTCAGACGACGAATTCCTCATTGTGGTCCGCCTTCAACACCATCTTGCCTTCCGCTTCCAGGCGGCGCGCCAGGGTGACGGCCTCCTGCTGGGCATGGAGCACGTCGCGGGCACGCACCGGCCCCAGCGCCTCCATGTCCTCGTTCAGCATTTCCGCGGCGCGGCTCGACATCGCCTGCAGCACGTGGGTACGCAGCTCCTGCGGCGCGCCCTTGAGCGCCAGCGCCAGGGTGCGCTTATCCACCGCGCCCAGCCACTCGCGCAGGCTGGGTTCGGGCACCGAGACCATGTCCTCGAAGGTGAACATCAGGTCGCGGATGCCGAGCGCCAGCGCGGGATCGGTCTGTTCGATGGTCTCCAGCACCATCTTGCTGGTGCTGAGCTCGGTGCGGTTGAGGATGTCGGCCACCGCCTTGACGCCGGCGTAGGCGCGGCGGCCACGCTCGCCCAGGCTCTCGAACTTGCGGTGCAGCACCATGGAAATCTTCTCCGCCATTTCGGGCGAGAACTGCCGCATCTCCGCCAGCCGCTTCACCGCCTCGGCGCTGATGCGCTCGGGCAGCAGCGCCAGCAGGCTGCTGGCGGCGCGCACGCCGAGGTGGGCAAGGATGACGGCAATGGTCTGGGGATGCTCGTCCTGCAGGAACTTGGCGAGCTGGGGCGGGTCGGCCTGCTGCAGCGAGTCCAGGTTGCCGGCGCGCGCCTCCTGCGCCTCCAGCACCTGGGCGAGCAGCATCTTGGCATCCTTGTCGCCGAACGCCTGCACCAGCAGGTTGTTGGCGTACTCGGTGCCGCCCTGGGCGAGATAGGAGTGCGTGAGCAGGAGCTGGTTGTATTCCTCGAGGACGTTGTGGGCCTCGAGCGGAGCCACGAAGGCAAGCTCGCTGATTTCCTCGGTCAGGCGCTGCACCTCGGTCTTGGGCAGACAGCGATAAATGGAGGCCGCCGCCTCGTCGCCGAGCAGCACCATCAGCACCGCGGCCTTGCGCACCCCCGGGTTGGGGGCGATGGGGGCCAGATGGCTCATAGGTGTTCCTCCCGCCGCTTATTCATCCACACCTGCACCAGGCGGCCGGCAATCGCCGGTTCGCGCCGTACCTTCTCCGCCAGCTTCGCCTTCAGCATCAGCACCCGCTTCACTTCCGGCGGCGTGTCCTCGGGATCGGCCTCGAGCAGTTCGGTGATGTTGAGCATCTCACCCGGCTCGCGCACCTCGGGCGGCGCGGCGCCGCCCTCCAGGCTCTGGCCGACGCCGATCTGCTGCTGTTGCTGCGACGTGGCGGCGGGGCGCGGCTTGCTGCGCCGGATCAGACCCAGGCCGAGCAGACCGAAGAGCAGCAGCGCGATCAGGCCGATGCCGGCTTCGGGCGCCCAGGACGGCAGCCAGGCAGGCAGCAGCTTCTGCAACGGCCCGCGCGGCGGCGCGGCGCCGGGGGTCGCGGCCGGAACGGCGGGCGCGAGGAAGGGCAGGTTGGAGATGGTGAGCACGTCGCCACGGGCGGGATCGAGCCCGATGGCGGCGGCGGCCAGGCTCTGCAACTGCGCCATCTCCGCCGGGCTGCGGGCCTGCTGCACGGTGACCCAGCGCCCCTTCTGCAGTACCTTGCTGCTGACGTCGTCCACCAGCACCGCGGCGGTGACGCGCTGCAGGGTGTTGGCGGGGCGGATGGTGCGGTCCACGGTGCGGCTGACGGCGTAGGTGGCCGACGAGGTCTGCTCGCCGCGCGCGCCCGAGAGGCCGAGTTGGGCATTGAAGTTGACGCCGGCGGGCTTGACGTTGGGCAGGTTGCTGGTGGTGCCCGGCACGCCCGCGGCGGAGGCGCCGGCGGCGCCGCCGGAACTCGAGGTCTGCTGGCTGAGGACGACGCTGCCCTTGGGATCGTAGGTCTCCTGGGTGTCGTCGGAGGAGGTGGGGTCGTAGGTCACGGTGACGTCGGCGCGCACGTGCTGCCGCCCGACGATCGGCGCCAGCGTGTTCTCGATCTTGGCGGCGAGTTGCTGCTCCAGCGCGCTCTGCGAGGCCACGCCGCCGCTGAGCGCGATCTGGCCGTCGGAGTTGATCACGGCGACGTTCTGCGGGCTGAGGTGGTCCACGGCGCTGGCGACCAGATGGCGGATGGAGGCCACCAGGCCCGGCGTCATCTCCCCGCCGATCAGCGACAGCACCACCGCCGCCTTCGCCGGCCGCTCCTGCGAGGCGAAGAGCGAGTCGTGCGCCATGGTGAGGGTGACGCGGGCGCTGCGCACGCCCTGCATGGATTCGATGGTGCGTTCGAGCTGGCCCTCCAGCGCGCGCTGGTAGTTCACCTGCTCGTCGAAGTCGCTGCCGCTCCAGTTGGTCTTGTCGAAGAGCGTGAAGCCCTGCTGCCCGCTGTGCGGCAGGCCGAGCGAGGCCATGGCGAGGCGGGCGCGGTCCAGATCCTGCTGCGGCACGCTGATGCCGGTGCCGTCAGGCGCGACCTGGAAGGGGATGCCGATGACGCTGAGCTGATCGGCGACCTGCTGCGCGTCGCCGGCCGCCAGGCCGGTGTAGAGGGTGGCGTAGCTGGGCTGCGCCATGTTGACGACGAAGGCGGCGATCGCCACCAGCACCGCGATCGCTCCGCCGATGGCGACCAGGCGCTGGCGCGGCGACATCCCGTTGACCAGCGTGCGCGCCTGGCGCAGCGAAGCCAGTGAAGTGGCAGGATTGAGAGTGAGGCCCACCGGGGTGCGTTCCGTCGGTTAGAACTGCATGTTCGAGAGCTGCTGGTAGGCGGCCACGGCCTTGTTGCGCAACTGCAGCATCATGCCGAAGGCCAGGTCGGCCTTTTCCACCGCGATCAGGCTGCTGTGCAGATCGGTGCTCTGTCCGCTGAGCAGGGCGCTGACCTGCCGCGAGGCGCTGGAGTCGAGCTGCTGCATCTGGTTGATCGCGCCGTGCAGTTCCTGCGAAAAGCTGGCGCCGCTGCCGGAGCCGGGCGGCGGCAGGCTGGGCGGCGCCGCCGGGGTGGCGGCGATCGAGGGCAGCTGCGAGGGCAGGAACGAGGGGATCATGACTATTTCAGCAAGGTGAGGGTTTGCTGGATCATGCTCTTGGTCGCCTGGGCGGCCGAGATGTTGAGCTGGTAGGAGCGCACCGCTTCCATGAGGTCGGTGATCTCCTGCGTGGGATTGACGTTGGGATAGTGGACGTAGCCCTGGGCGTCGGCGTTGACGTTGCCGGGGTCGTAACGCTTGATCAGGGGCGAGGTGTCGGTGACCACGTTCGTGACCGCGACCCCTTCGGGGCCGGGCGCGCCCGCGGACGCCAGGGCGTTGGCGAACCCGCCCATGGGCTCGGCCTGGAAGACGACCTCCTGGCGGCGGTAGACCTGCGACGGATTGGCGCCCGCGCTCTGCGCGTTGGCCAGGTTGCTGGTGACCACCTCCGCGCGCTGGCGTTCCGCCATGAGCGCGGAGGCGCTGATATCGAGCACACCAAACAGGTTCACGACGCGCTACCTCCGGGGGCGCCGTTAATCGCCTCACGCAGATCGCCGAACTCCTCGCGCAACAGGGCGATGCCGGTGTTGAACTGGAGTTGGGTCTGCGCCATTAGAAACGACTCACGGTCAAGATTGACGTTGTTGCCGTCGGGGCGGGTGATCAGCCCGGCGACGGCGTGCTGGGCGACATAGGGGTTCTGGCCGGCCTCGGCCGCGGCTAATGCCTGCTGGAAGTTCAGATCCTGGGTCTTGTAGCCGGGCGTATCGATGTTGGCCACGTTGGAGGCGATCAGCGTCTGCCGGGCTTCGGCGACGTCGAGATAGCCCGTCAACTTCTGGATCATCGGGGTGTCAAACAGCGACACTGGCGTTTACCTCCTGCCATGGCATTGCACGGCGAGGGCCATTCCCCCGGGTGACCTGCCAGCCCTCGGCCACCGGAAAATGGCGCGGCGCCAGCTCGGCCTCGCCCGCGGCGAGGATGAAGGCGCGCTCCAGCGCATGCTGCAGCTCGCGCACGTTGCCCGGCCAGGGGTAGCGCTCGAGCAGGTCGAGCGTCTCCACCGCCAGGCGGGGCTCGGGCATGGCCGCTTCGGCGGCCAGCTGGCGCAGGAAGTGGCGCGCCAGCGGGGCGACGTCGGCGACGCGCGTGCGCAGCGGCTGCAGTTCGATGGGAAAGACCGCGAGGCGGTAGTAGAGGTCGCGGCGGAACTCGCCGGCTTCGACCCGCGCCTGCAGATCCTGATTGGTGGCGGCGACGACCCGCACATCCACGCGCTGCGTCTCGTTGCTGCCGAGCTTCTGCAGCTCGCCCTGCTGCAGGAAGCGCAGCAGCTTGGCCTGCAGGCCGAGCGGCAACTCGCCGATCTCGTCCAGGAAGAGCGTGCCGGTGTGCGCCGCATGGATGCGGCCGGCGCGGGTCTGCACCGCGCCGGTGAAGGCGCCGCGGGTGAAGCCGAACAGCTCGGACTCGAGCAGGGCTTCGGGAATGGCGGCGCAATTCACCACCACGAAGGGGCGCTGGGCGCGCCCGCTCTCCTGGTGCAGCGCCTGCGCGATCATTTCCTTGCCGGTGCCGGTTTCGCCCAGCACCAGCACCGTGGTGCGGCGCGCCGCCACCAGGCGCACCAAGGCGGAGAGATCGGTAAGGTGCGGGCTGTTGCCCACCATGCCAGGCAACAGCTCGGCCGGCGGCGCCGCGACGGGCGCCGGCAGCGCGGCGGCGGCGCGCGGCGGGTTGGCCGCCGGGCGGGTGGCGCGCAGCGCCTGGATGAGGGCGCGGAAATCGGTAGGCCCGGCGCCGGCGCGCAGGCCGGCCACCGGCACGGCGGAGTCGAGCACCTCCACCGGCAGCTGCGGGTACTGCGACGCCACCAGGCCAGCGAGTTCGTCGGCGTCCAGGTCGGGCAACTGGCGATCCAACACCAGACCGGCGTAGCGGCCCAACTCCAGCTTCAGCAGCGCGTCGGCGCCGCCCTCGGCCTCCACCGCGTCGTGGCGCGCGGCCGATAGCGCCGCCAACACCTGCTTGCGGAAACCGGCGTCGCCGCTGGCGACCATGAACGCCGCCTGGGGCGCGGTCAGCGGCTGCTTACGAGAGGTTGCGAGTGTTTGCGACAAGTGGCGACTCCTGGCACAACAAAGGGTGATGCTACGTGGCGGCTTTTAGAATTCGATTAGACGAAGATTAAATTTCTCTGTTTTAGGCATTTTTTTGTAATGCTCACGACCGCCCTTGACGATAGGCCATTGCATTTTGGGTGCCGCATCGCGGCGCGGCGGGTGCGGTGGGCGCGCGCGGGCCCGGCGGACGGCCGCGATTGACCGGCGCGGCCCCAGCGCGATGGCGAGCGACGTGCATGGTTGCAGCCGGGCCGGTGTGCCGGCCCGCATCGTCATGCCGGTCACAACCATAGATACGGCGACGCTCGGCGCGCTCACAGTGACGGAGCGCAGCCCGCGCATCGTGCTGTGCAGCTCGGAGAGCGAACGCGATCGCATCCCCGCGCCGCTGCTGGCGGCGGTGGACGAGGTGCGCCTGGAGCCGGGCTGGCCGCCGGACGCGGAGGCCGGGGGCGCCTGGCTGCTGTGGCACGCGGGCGAGCGCCTGCTGCAGGGCACTGCGGCGCAGATTCGGGGCGCGTTCCGGCTGCCGGCGCGGCGCTACTTCCTACCGGTGCACGTTCTCTACGGGCCGGAGTGGGAGCTGCTCGGGCTGGAGCCGCGCTTCTATTCGGCGGCAGACGCCGTACACGGGCCGGGCCACGCGGACGCGGTCGAGTTGAGAGTCCGCATCCGCGCTAGCCCCGCGCCGCAGGCGGAAGCGGAGCCGCGGGAGCCCTGGCAGCGGCTGCGGGCAGCGCTGCGCCAGGAGGCGGCCCAGCCGGGCGCGGGCATCGGCGCGCTGGCGCGGCTGGCGCAATCGCCCGGACTGCATTATTTGTTGCACTCGCTCTGCCTGCGCAATCTGGCGGTCGCGCTGCTGCGCGCCGGGAACCGGCCGCAGGCGGAGACGCTGCTGCGCCAGGCGAAGGACGCCTATCCCGGCTACCGCGAGCTCGACTACCTGCTGGCGCGGCTGCTGGTGGCGGCGGGACGGGGCGGTGAGGCGGTGGCCAGCCTGCATCAGGCCACGCGCAAGCAGGAAGGCGAGGAGCGGCTCTTCGTCGGCAGCGGCGGTGAAGACGGCTATCGTTCGCACTGCGTGCTGGCCCAGTTGGCGGAACGAACCGGGCGGCAGCAGGTGACGATCCGTCATTTCCTGAGCGGCGTGCGCGCCGTGCCGGCCTACGAGCCGGCGGTGGCGGGACTGCTGCGGCAACACGTGCCCAACGCGATGTGGCCGGCCACGGCGGCGGAATTGACGCGGCTGGGGCGGCGGGAGCCGGAGTACCAGCCCGCGCTGTTCGATTTTCTGCTGCTGCACCGGGATTTCAGCGCGGCGCGCACGGCGCTGCGGGTCTGGGAAATGCCGCAGACGCGGGAAGCGGAGTTGCGCGCTCGGCTGGAGTCGCTGGCGCCGCTGTACCGGCCGATCCCGCGGGCGGCGGAGCGGGGCGAACCGGCGGGCATCGTGCTGCGCGGGCCGTTCGCGCTCTACGCCAGCACGGCGCGCATCAACCGTTATCTGGCGGCGGGGCTGGGCGCGGATACGGAGCTTGAGATCAGCCTGGAGCCGACGCTGCCGGCGGAAGAGCCGGCGGCGGCCTTCGCCCGTCCGGCGAACTGGGCGGCGGGCCTGGGGCGGCTGCCGCGGCGGCTCGACCTGACGATTCATCACGGTTGGCCGCCGGAGTTCACCCGTCCGGCGGCGGGCAAGCTGGCGCTGATCCTGCCTTGGGAATTCGGCGGGGTGCCGCGCGTCTGGGCGCGCGACCAGCGTTACGCCGAGGAAATTTGGGTGCCGTCGCGGTTCGTGCGCGACGGGCTGGCGCGCGCCGGCGTGGCGCCGGAGCGCATGCACGTCATTCCCAATGGCGTGGATTTGGAGCTGTACGCGCCCGAGGGCGAGCGCCTGCGGCCGCCGGGCGCCCGCGGCGTCGAGTTTCTGTTCGTGGGCGGAGCCATCCAGCGCAAGGGACTGGACCTGCTGCTCGCCGCCTGGCGGCGGGCGTTCACGGCCAAGGACGACGTCAGCCTGGTGATCAAGGACCTGGGCGCGCGCAGCTTTTACCGCCATCTCAACCTGCGGCGCGAGATTGACGCCGCGGCGCAGGATGCCCAGGCCGCCCCGGTGGTGTATCTCGGCGACGAGTGGCCGGAGGAGAACATGCCGTGCCTGTTCCGCGGTTGCGACGTGCTGGCGCTGCCCTACCGCGGCGAAGGCTTCGGCATGCCGCTGGCGGAGGCGATGGCCTGCGGCAAGCCGGTGATCGCCACCGACGCCGGCCCGGCGCCGGAGTTCTGTCCGCGCGCGGCGGGCTGGTTCGTGCCGGCGCGGGAGGTGGAGGTGCCGCCGCGGCTGCGCCTACCCGAGCCGATGGCCGGCGCGATGACGTGGTTCGAGCCCTCGGTGGAGGCGCTAGTGGAGGCGCTACGCGCGGCCGCCGCCTCGGAAGCGGAGCGCCGGCGGCGGGGCGCGATCGGCGCGCGGCGGACGCGGGCGGAACTGGGATGGCCGGACGTGGTGGCGCGCTACCGCGCCCGCATCGCCACCCTTACGGGTTTGCCGCCGAGCGGGGAGGCGGCGCAAGATAAAGGCGCGGTAGCGCCGATTGACCTACCTGTCCTTATAGCTTGACATTCGTGTCTGGTATTCTCCAGACCTTTACGTTATGCTGGGCGCGTCCAGTGTCACCCTCACACCACCAAAAGGAGCTTAGATCCATGACCTCGTCGATGCGCCTGACCATGACCGCGGCCGCCGCGGTCGTACTTATTTCTCTCGCAGCGCCGCCCGCCCGAGCCCGGGGCCTGCGCACGGCTATTACCGCGACCCGTGCCCCCGCAGGCCGCGCGGGAAAGCCGGATACTCGCGCGCGATCACGTAGAATCGGCAAAGCAGCCGCCGACCATCGCGGCGCCGCCGCAGTATTCAGCTCCGGCTACACGGCACAGACCTGGGTGTGGGGCGGGCGGCCCGTTGACCGGTGCACGCCTGCGACCTGCACGGGTGCGGAGGTTCCCGCAGCCAACGTGATGGCGGTTTGGGGCGTGGAGATCGTGCGCCCAACCGAAGTCTCGCATGTGCTGTTTGACGTCGTGACCGGAGACCCGACCGGCAGCTACTCGTTTGCGATCTACGGCCCGTATTCCTCCTGCGCGTCCACCTGCCCGCTTGTGGCCTCGACTACCGCCGCCACATACGGTACGAGCCAGACCCGGGAGGATGCCGCATTTTCTCAAGGTTCCGTGACACTTGAGCCGGGAATCTACTTTATCGGTTGGACCGGAAATGCAACAGCCTTGCAGCTCGCGCTGAGCGGCGGATATGCCTCCGACCGATACGACGCGTTCCTGGCCTTTGACGACAGCACGGCTACTTCGGGCGGGTCCGCGCCTTCGACCATCACCACGCCGACTCTTCAACTTACTGCGGGCGTGAGCGTGACCACAATACTTCCGTTTTTCTACCTCACGCAGCTCGCTTGTGGACCGAGCTGCTAAGAATGGGGCGCAATGAGCATGGACCGGCGCGGACTCCAGCGCGGCTGCCGGTCCCGGCCGTAACAGCGCCGGGATACGTGCGTCAATCGTCCCGCTTGTGCCGCGCCCGCTATGCCTACGCGGGGCGGGTGCTCGCGCCGACATGGAGCCCCGGGATCCCCATACCGGCGCTGCGCCTCGCTCCACCCCACGCC
>JAKAOE010000004.1:0-490 GCA_021823305.1 Acidobacteriota bacterium | reverse complement strand
CGCCGCAGGCGGAGGGAGCCGGCCGCTTGGGCCGGGCCCCTTCGCTTCCCGGGGGCGGGCTCGCTGCGACGCTCGCCCTCCGTGGAACTACGACCACCCCGGAACCCGCAGCGGGTTCCGGGGACCCGGTTCGCAGCCATCCCGCGCCCGCTTTGGCCGGTGGCAATAGGCGCGACCCCCGCGAATGGGTAAGCGCGATCGCGGACCCCTTAGCGGTTCTTGGAGCGGGCCCCTTGGTGGGCGACGACACCGTGGCCGGAGACACATTGGAGCGCCCTGCATGCATGGGCGTAATCAGGCGGCGCCCTCGGCGAGCAGGGCGCGCAGCTTGTTTTGCAGGCTCTTGTAGCTGATCTGCAGCCGGCGGGCGGCGAGGCGGCGGTTCCAGTGGGTTTCGGCCAGCGCGGCCAGGATGGCGGCGCGCTCGGCCTGCCACGCGGCGCGGCGGCTGATGGCCAGCAGCGAGGCCTCGCCGGGATCGGGAACGGGC
>JAKAOE010000435.1 GCA_021823305.1 Acidobacteriota bacterium | reverse complement strand
GCGGCCGGAGGCGGCGGTCTACGCGCTGCCGCTGGGCTACCGCACGCGCAGCCTGTTCAAGATGGATTTGGCGCAGCTCGCCTACATCGCCGAGTTGCGCACCCAGCCGGGCGGCCACCTCAGCTACCGGCTGGCGGCGTGGGCGATGTACGAGGCGCTGCGGGCGCGGCATCCGGAGCTGGCGCGCGGCCTGCGCGTCACCGATCCACGGCAGGCCTCCGATCCGCTGATTCGGTAGCGGTCCGCCGCTTGGCGCGGGCCATCGCGCGGCTGCTCCGCGTTTCCAGATTTAGATCGCGCCGCGCCGGAGCCCGCGTGGTCCCAGCCCAGCGCTCCTCAGGGTTCGGCCGCTCATTCAGGTGGCAGTGGCACGGTCACCCCTTAGGACCCCGGTTCGGCGCGTTGCACCGGGGAGGCCAGGAGCAATGCCTTGGCCGGGGCCGGCAGGCGGTCAGCGCGCCGTAACATCTGCACCACGTCCCACAGCTGCCTGTCGGAAAGCGAAGCGTGGAACCCTGGCATGCCGGTGAGGCGGATCCCGTATTTGGCCTTCCAGTACGACCAACCCACCGGATCCGTCGTAACCATCGCGCCCGGATGGAAGAACTGCGGCGGTGGCGGATACATGCCACGCGCCGCAGCCTCAGTCTTCCGCCCCGGAAGACCGTGGCAAAAAGCGCAGTTCCGCCGGTAGATGATCGCACCGGACTCGATGGCGCGCGCCGTGGCCGGAAATGGGGAGCGGCGGGGAGCCGCCCGCCGCAGCTCGGCATGTAGCGCGGTTTTCGCCAAGTACCGCTCCAAGGGCAACGGTCGCGTCGGAATGGCCATGGGAACGTAGCCGGAGCGCAGAGCGAGATAGCCCGCCAACGGCAGTGCCAGCAGGGTTGCGCCGGCTCCGATGGCGGCGCACCACACACGCATCAGACCTGTCATGGTTACCTCTCCTTTGGCCTTGCGAGAGAAGGCGTCAAAAGGCGCGGGCCAGCCGCCGCGCCACATGGCCGACGGAGTAGGCGAGGCCCACGCGCAGCACGAACGGATCGCTCACATCCGAGAGTCCGAACGTGGGCTCGACATGGACGGACCAGCGGGGCGACAGGGCGTAGGTGAAGACCGGACCGAGGTATTGCTGCTCGCGATGCCAGTAAAAGCCGAAGTCCCGCGCGTCGCCCAGCGCCCCTATCATCTCCACGCCATAACCCAGGCGGGCGCGGGAAAGCGGCGGCGGCGGCGGCACCATCGGCCCGCGCATCGCCGCCATCCCGCCGAGCCACCGCGGGTGCCGAAACACGCCCCAGACGTAGCCGAAATCGTCGCCGTGGGGGGCCTGCAGCGGGGTTTCGCTGATGAAGTTGAACGTGGCGTTGACGCGGCCCCAATCGTGGTAGACAATGACGCGCTGCTCGAATGTGTGCGCCGGCGTGCGGCGCGCCACGCTGAGCGGTCCGGCCAGATCCTCGCCGCCAAATCCGCTGACCTCCATCTTGTAAAGCGCGGCCTGATTCAGATCCTCGTACTCGCCGTACACAGTAACGTTCAACAGGCGGTCGTGCGGAAGGAGGCGAAGATACGTATTGAACCTCACGCCGCCGAACGTCGCCGCCAAACCGCCGACCTTTTCCCCTTCGGCCATGAAGCCCGCCGTCCAGCGCGGTGTGATCCCGTATTCGGCCATGCCCATGGTGGTAACGAAATTGGGGCCGGTCCGCGCCGCCTGATAGTCGGGCAGAAGCATCAGCATGACCGAGCCCTGGGGGACGGGATAGTTGATGGCGGTGAAGTACGGATCCATCTGGCCGTACGCGGCAGTGGTAGCCGCAAGAAGCAACATGAGCGGGATCCAAGACTTCCAAAAGGCAATCTTCATTTGCGATTCACCCTGGCAAGGCTGGGCGGAACGCGCAAACGCGCGTCCGCGGTAGGCGCGGTCGGGCACGCGCCGCGGGGCGATGAAAAAGCCAACGCGCGGGAGCGCCGAAGACGGCGGCGCGGATGGGGCTAGATGCGCAGCGGAAGGACGGGTTCGAGCCGGGAGGAACCGGGGGGGGGCGGGCCGAGGGGATCGCTCCTCCCGGCCAGCGAGACGATCGCAGGCTTGGCCTCCATGGCCGGTGCGGCGCAGAACTCAGACCGCGGGGACGCAGCGAGCGCAGGCCGTTCGAGCCTGGCAAGCAGCGGAGCGATCGCGCAATCGTCGCCAGAGCCGGCTGGCGGGGTGACGTTGGCGGCTGCCGCCTGCGTTGCGGCCACGGGAATCGCCGTCAAGTCCTTGAGTGAGCATGCGAGCGGGCAACTCGCGGCGTAAGCGCTGCCGCCGAGGATCGCCGCGCCCAGCAGCAGCACGCCGACGAAGCGCGGGAGTGGACGCCGCATGACGGGATTGTAGCACGCTGCGCCTCGTCGACTCGCAGTGGCAGCCAGCGCGACCGCCGCCAGAACCGGGGCGCCGCGCGTCAGCCGGCGCTCGACTGCCGCCGCTCGACCGGCGTGTCGCGGCGGGCGCAGACGGAGAGGCGGTTCCAGCCGTTGATGGCGACGACGGCGAGGGTGAGGTCGGCGAGCGCCTTGCCGGAAAAGTACCGGCTGACCCAGTGGTAGACCTCGTCGGGCACATGATCCGCGCTCACCAGCGTGACCGACTCACCCCAAGCGAGCGCGGCACGCTCCTCGCGAGTGAACAGGGGCGACTCGCGCCACACCGCGATCGCGTCAATCTTCTGGTTGGATACGCCGGCCTGGCGCAGGCGGCGGGCGTGCAGGTCCACACAGAAAGCGC
>JAKAOE010000434.1 GCA_021823305.1 Acidobacteriota bacterium | reverse complement strand
GGTGTACTTCGCCTTTTTCGGCAGCGAGGAGGACGGCGGCTACGGCGCGCGCTACTTCACCCAGCACCCGCCGGCGCCGCTGGACTTCTTTTTCGCCAACATCGAGTTCGAGATGATCGGCTGGCCCGATCCCAAAGTGCCGCCGCACACGCTCTGGCTGACCGGCTGGCAGCGCAGCAACCTGGGGCCGCACCTGGCGGCGGAAGGGGCGAAGCTGGTGGCCGATCCGCATCCTTCGCAGGGCTTTTTCTGCCGCTCGGACAACATCGAACTGGCCGAGGACGGCGTGGTGGCGCAGACGATCTCGAGCTTCGGCATGCAGCCGATGTACCACCAGCCGGACGACGACCTGGCGCATCTCGACGTGAACCTGATGACCGCCTCGATCACCTCGATGATCCGGCCCATCCGCAATCTGCTGAACGGGCACTTCGCGCCGGCGTGGAACGCAGGCGAAGCGCCGCACCCGGGCTTCCGGTGCCGGTGAACGAGCCCGATGTAGCGGACCGTGCGCACCGCGCGGGCCGGGTTGCTGCTATTTGCTTTACAAACTGCAGCATGCTATGCTTCCTTGAGAATTGCGTGAGGGAGGGATGGGCACCGTGCTTCAGTTTTGGCTCTCCGGAAGCGCCCCGCGTCCCGACGAGGTCGGCGGTCAGCAGGGCGTTATTTTGCGTTGGCTGGGCCGGCATCCGGGCGCGACCGCGAAACAGATTGCCGACGGCGTCGAGGCCGAGTTGCCGACGCGCCAGGGAGCGCGCAAGGCCGTCAACTGGTATCTGTACCGGGTATGGCCGCGCAAGGGCTGGCTCAGGAACGCGGCGGGCGACGGGCAGAACGACCGCCTGGCCGAAACGCTCGCCGCGCGCGTCGGCACGAAGGGCCAAGTGGCCATTCCAGTCCGGCTCCGCCGCCGTTTTGGCATCACGCCCGGTACACGGGTTTTATTTGTCGAAGTGGATGGGCGAATCGCGATGCAGCCGGTCACGCCGGCTTATCTGCGCTCGTTCCGGGGCGTGTTCAAGCTTCGCCCCGGGGAACGCTCCGCAGTCGAAGAATTGCGCGAGGATCGGCGCCGCGACAAAGCTAAGGAAGCCCAATGGTAAAACCGGCGGTGCTGGACGCCTCGGCGCTGATTGCCCTGCTATTTGACGAAGCCGGTGCAAAGGCAGTGGAGGATTTGTTTTCGCGACAGCCAGCCGCGCAGCGACCGGTTTCCATCGCCGCGGTTAATTGGGCGGAGGTGGCCTATCGGACCGAGCGCAGAAGGCCTCGCGACGGCGCGGAAATCCTGCGTCGACTGGCCGAGACCGCACCGCTGCAAATCATTCCGGTGGATCGCGGACTCGCGGAGGCCGCAGCGCGCCTCAAGCGGGACTACGGGCTCGCCCTGAGCGATGCGTTCGCCGCAGCGCTCGCGCAAGCCAGGGCGGCGCAGCTGTTCACATCCGACCGTGACTTCGCCGCAGTCGCGAGACTGCTCCCAATCCGTTGGCTGCGCTGAGGGCGGCCGGTTAGCCTGCCAGGCGGGCGGCGCGGAGGGTGAGGTAGGTTTGCTCGGGCTGGTTGGTGGCGCGGGCGGCGGCTAAGCGGTAGTTGGCGATGGCGGCTTCGCGGTCGCCGCCATTTCCAGCAAATGGGCGCGGACGGCGGCCAGGCGGTGGTGCTGGGCGAGGCGCGGATCGGCGGCGAGCGAGGCGAGCAGCGCCAGACCGCGCGCAGGGCCGTGGACCATGGCGGCGGCGACGGCGCGGCTCAGGGCGGCCATGGGGTTGTCGGCCATCGGCACGAGCAGCTCGTAGAGCGCGAGGATTTGCGACCAGTCGGTGGCGGCGGCGCGCGGTGCTTCGGCGTGGAGGGCGGCGATGGCGGCCTGCAACTGATAGGAGGCCGACGGCGCCTTGCGGCAGCGCCTCCTCAAGCAGCGCCTGGCCTTCGGCGATGGCGCCGCTATCCCACAGCGAGCGATCCTGTTCATCGAGCGGGATCAACTCGCCCTCGGGGGTGGCGCGAGCCGCGCGGCGGGCGTCGGTGAGCAGCATCAGCGCCAGCAGGCCCGCGACTTCGGGCTCGCGCGGAAGCTGAGCGCGGAGCAGGCGCGCGAGACGGATCGCCTCGGCAGCGAGATCGTCGCGGCGGCCTCGCCCCCCGGAGTTAGAGCGAGCCGGCGCCTCGGGCTAGAACTTCTCCGTCTCCGAGCCGCCGGTCAGCCCCAGGTCTTTTCGGGCGACGCGGCGGAGTTCGGGCTGCCCAAGCGATGTGGATTGGGTTTGCAGCGCCCAGTCGAGCGCGGCAGAAGCGCTGAGCATTTCGCGATATTCGAGCTTTTTTTGCTCGAGATTCCAGCGCTGCCGGTCCCAAGCAGTCGCGGCGCGCTGCACGAAATACGTTACTGCTGCGCCGACCAGCGCGCCAACGAGCGCGCTCCCCGCCGAAATGAGGCTTCCTCCGTCCATTCGGCATCCTTGTTTATCGGCGTCTCCCGTCAGTGCAGCAGGCGGTTCAGTTCGGCTTGCAGGCGCTGCCAGGTGGCGCGCTGGGCGGCGGTGACGGGCTCGTCCACGGCGTCGAAGCCGGGGACTTCGGTGCTGCCGCCGACCAGCGCGGCGAGGGCGGCGTTGAGGCGGTCGAGCTGCCGCGCCAGCGCGGGCGTACGGCGGGCGGCGGCGGCGGTGCGGTCAATCGCGGCGTCCACGGCGCGCGCCAGGCGGAACTGCTCCTCGAGTTGCACCGCCGTCATGCGCGAGCGCGGGTCCATCCTGACCGCAAGGGGTTGGGAG
>JAKAOE010000433.1 GCA_021823305.1 Acidobacteriota bacterium | reverse complement strand
GCCGGCGGCGGCGCCAGCTTCGGCCGCCGCGCCGGTGACGATCTCCATCCCCTCCGCCGCCGGAATCTGGCAGCCGCGCTGGTGCGCCGCGCCGTCGATCGTCACCCGGCACTCGAAGCAGATGCCCATGCCGCACAGCGGCCCGCGCGCCTCGCCGCGCACCGCCCGCCGCGCCGCCGCGCCCGTGGCCGCCACCGCCGCCGCCACGCTCGAGCCGGCGGCCACCTCGACCGCCCGTCCGTCAATGCGCAGCCGCATGCTCGTGTCCTGAGGCAAGGAAAGCTGAAATATTTTGCGATAGTGCGTGCGACTTTTCTTGGGGAAAAGCCGCATGCGTGCTGTTTTCGAGGTTCAATGCGTCTTTGCCTCAGGACACTCGCGCTCCGGAAGATAGGGTTCGGCGGGAATCGCCGGCGGCTCGCCGGTCAGCGCCGCCGCCACCAGCGCCCCCGTGCCCAGCGAGGTGGTAATCCCCAGGCCCTCGTGCCCGGTGGCCAGCACCACGCTGGGATCGTCCCGCAGCCGCCCGATCAGCGGCAGGCTGTCGGGCGTGGCGGCGCGGAAGCCGGTCCAGGCGCGGATCGCCGCCAGCCACTCCAGCCCCGGCAGGTAGGACTCCGCCTGGCGCAGCATGCGCGCCAGGATGGCGTGGTCCACCCCGCCGTCGGCGGCGTCGAACTGGCGCGACGAGCCGATCAGGATCTGCCCGGTGGCGCGCGGCTGCGCGTTGAACGCCACCGACTCGGCGCCCTGCGAGTGCGCGCTCTTGAGATAGCCGAGCTCGACCAACTGGTGCCGCAGCCAGCCGGGATAGCGCTCGGTGATCACCAGGTGGCCCTTGCGCGGCTTGATCGGCAGCCCCGGCGTCAGCGCCGCCGCCGCCGCCCCGGCGGCGTTGACGATCGCGCCCGCGCGCAGCGCGCCGCCATCGCTCAGGCGCACCGCGCCGCCGCCGATCGCCGCCACCCCCACCCCCAGCCGCACCTCCGCGCCGCGCGCCCGCGCACGCTCCAGCAGCGCCTGCGCCGCGCACGGCGGATAGAGCACCGCATCGCCCGGCACCCGCAGCCCGCCCGCCAGTCCCGGCCGCAGATGCGGCTCCGCCTGCGCCAGCGCCGCCGCGTCCAGGACCTCGGTCGCCACGCCGCGCGCGCCGTAGAAGGCGTGCTTGCGCCGCACCTCGGCCATCTCCTCCTCGTCCGCCGCCACCCAGATCGTCCCGGCGGGCGTGTACTCCGCCTCCGCCGGCAGCTCCGGCGCCAGCCGCTGCCACAGCGCTTGCGAGTAGCACGTCAGCGCGAACTGCGCCTCCGAGTCGTCCATCACCACGATGTGGCCCATGCCCGCCGCGGTCGCGCCGCCGCCCACCCCCGCCGTGTCCAGCACCGTCACCCGCAGCCCGCGCGCCGCGCACGCCTCCGCGCACGCCGCGCCGATGATGCCGGCGCCCACCACGATCACATCCGCCACCGCCATCAGCGAATGCCCTGGCAGAACGGGTCGGCGGGATCGAACAGCAGCTCGGCCTCCGCCGTGATCCAGGCCCGCCCGGTGATCTCCGGGTAGAGCCGGCCCTCGCGCAGCGTGAACGCCCCGCGGAACTCGGTGTCGAGAATGCTCGCCTGCCGCCAGCTCTCGCCCTCGCGCAGCCGCCCGTCCGCCTGCAGACAGGCGAGCTTGGCGCTGGTGCCGGTGCCGCACGGCGAGCGGTCGTAGGCCCCGCCCGGGCAGAGCACGAAGTTCTTGCTGTTGGCGCCCTTGGGCGAGGGCCCGTAGAGTTCAATGTGATCTATTTCGGCGCCGTCCGCACCGGTCACGCCCGCCCGCGCCAGCGCCCGCCGGATCGCCCAGGTGTAGGCCGTCAGCTCCTCCACCTGCGCCCGCTCCAGCGCGTAGGGATGGGTGTGCGCCGTCACCAGGAAAAACCAGTTGCCGCCCCAGGCCACGTCCCCGGTCACCGACCCGTAGCCCGGCACCTCCACCGTCACGTTGTGCGCGTGCCGGTAGCTCGCCACGTTCGCCACCGTCACCTCGCCGTTGGCGTGCAGCGTGGTGCTCACTTCCCCCACCGGGGTCTCGATCCGGTGCGCCCCCGGCTGGATGCGCCCCAGGTAGGCCAGCGAGGCGACCAGCCCGATCGTGCCGTGCCCGCACATGCCCAGGTAGCCGACGTTATTGAAGAAAATGATGCCCGCGGTGCAGTTCCGGTCCATCGGCTCGCACAGCAGGCCACCCACGATCACGTCCGAACCGCGCGGCTCGTTCACTACCGCCGACCGCAGCCAGTCGTAGTCGCTGCGCAGCAGCTCCAGCCGCTCCGCCAGCGGCCCGCCGCCCAAATCCGGCCCGCCGTCCAACACCAGCCGCGTCGGCTCGCCCGCGGTGTGCGAGTCGAGCACGCGAATCGCTTTCCAGCCCTTCGGCGCCATGTCGTTGTTCGCCCTTCTGTAGCTTACGCGAGGCGCTTAGTATATTGTATAAACGTCGCAAGGAGCCTTGAGTCATGCAATGGACTGGCGTGCTGCCCGCCATCACCACCCCTTTTACCGCCAATTTGGAGGTGGATCATCCCGCCCTCGCCGCGCACGCGCAACATCTGATCGCCGCCGGCTGCGCCGGCATCGTGGCGCTAGGCTCGCTAGGCGAAGCCGCCACCCTCGAGCGTGACGAAAAGCTGTCCATCCTGGCCACGCTGGGCCAGGCGCTCGGCGGCAGATCACCGCTGGCCGCCGGCATTTCGGCGCTGAGCACGGCGGATGCGGTCGGGCTGGCGCGCGCCGCCGAA
>JAKAOE010000432.1 GCA_021823305.1 Acidobacteriota bacterium | reverse complement strand
CTGAAGCCGGCGGCGGCGCGGCGCCGGCGCGCGCTCACGGCGTCGCGCCCGGGCGCCGGCGGCCGGCCGGCGGCAACTGAAACTGATACAGCCGCGATCAATTCACGAACCTCGCCAGGCGCACGTTCATCACCAAGCCCAGGGCCGCGAATGTAAACAGCAGCGACGATCCTCCCGAACTCATCAGCGGCAGGGGAATGCCAGTGACCGGCATCAGCCCCACCACCATACCCACGTTCACCAGGACGTGAAAGGCGAGCACCGCCATTACGCCCATCACCACCATGCCGGCGGCACGGTCGGGCGCCAACTGGGCGTTGGCGATGAGGCGCAGGAACAACACCAAATAGAGCCCCAGCAACCCCAGCGCGCCCGCGAAGCCGTACTCCTCGGCAAAAGCGGCAAAGATAAAATCCGTGTGCGGCACGGGGAGGAACTCGCCGCGAATCTGCGAGCCCTGAGCCATGCCCTGGCCCCACATGCCGCCCGCACCCACTGCAATCTTGGACTGCAACACCTGATAGCCGCTGCCCAACGGATCGGCTTGCGGCTGCATGAACCCGATCAGCCGTTCCCGTTGGTACGGGTGCAGGCCGTGCCACGCCAGCGGCAGCATCAGCAGCCCCGCCAGCGCCAAAATACCGAACTGGCGCCAGCGCATGCCGCCCAGCACCAGACCCACTGCCGCAATCGGCAGGTAGGTCAGCGCCGTGCCCAAGTCGGGCTCCAGCAGCACCAGCGCCGCCGGCAGCCCCACCAGCGCGCCCACCTTCCCGATGTCCCACCAGGACAGGTTCAGGCGCGCCGATCCGCAAAAGCGTGCAACCACCACAATTATAACGAGTTTTACGAACTCCGAGACCTGCAAATGCGCCCCGCCGATCGGGATCCAGCGGCGGGAGTGAAAAATCGCCTTGCCCAGCACCAATACGCCCGCCAGCCCGGCCACCGAGACGGCGTACAACCAGGGGCTAGCCTCGAGGATCAGCTTGTAATCGATGCGGCTGACCAGCAGCATCAACCCCACGCCGGCGATCAAGAAATAGATCTGCTTCGTCCACACCGCCGCGAATTTGGTGCCCAGCGTGGCGTTGTGGATCTCCGACACCCCGATCACGGCGATCAGCAGCGCCGTCCCCAGCAGGAACCAATCCAGATCGCGCCAGCGCATTCAGTATCCCTTGGCCGCGCCGGCCGCCGCCGCATTCACGGGCGCGCCCGGCGCCGGCGGCGCCACCGCGCCGCCCCCCGCCGCATGTTCCTTGTAATAAGCCTGCACCACCTGGGCCGCGATTTGGGCCGCGTAGGAGCTTTCCGCGCCGTGCTGGAACAGGACGCAGACCGCGATCTTGGGGTTCTGCACCGGCGAGACGCCCACAAACCAGACGTTGTCGACATAGCGGGCGCGCGACCCGGTGATGGTCTTGAGCTTTTGGTCGGAGATGGTTTGCGCCGTGCCCGTCTTGCCGCCGAAGTCCACCCCCTGGATATGGGCGCTGGCGGCCGTGCCCCCGGGTTCGGTGACGCCGCGCATGCCGGCCGTGATGGTGGACACGGTCACCGGCAGCAGCGGGAACCGGAAGCCTTGCGTGTCGGGCGCGTCACGCGCCAAGTGTGGCCGCGGGAAGCGCCCGCCGCTGGCGATGCCGCCCGCCAGCCGCGCCAACTGAATCGGCGTCACCATGATCGGGCCCTGGCCGATCGCCACGCTCACCGTCTCGCCCTTGTACCAGGGCGCGTGGTAGACGCGCTCTTTCCAGGCCGGGGTCGGGATCAGGCCGGCGGCTTCCTCCGGCAGGTCTATGCCGGTGGGGCGGCCGAGACCGAGGGCGAAGGCGTACTTGTCGATCATGCTGATGCCTTCTTCCATCCCCAACGTGTAAAAGTAGACGTCGCAGGAATGCTGGATCGCCTGCTGCACGTCCAGCGGGCCGTGCACCTGGCCTTTTTCGGTGTAGATCCAGCAATGGAAGGTGTGGCCGCCGTAGACGTAAATTCCCTGGCAGTTGACGATCTTGTTCTCCGCCATGCCCTGCTGCAGCCCGGCGGTGGCCACCACCAGCTTGAAGACCGAGCCCGGCGCCAACTGCGCCTGGATCGCCTTGTTCATCAGCGGGTGGCCGGGATCGGTGACCCAGGCGTGCCATTGCGCCGCGCTCACGCCGGCGGCGAACAGGTTGGGATCGAAGGTCGGCCGGCTGACCATCGCCAACACGCCGCCGGTGCGCGGGTTGAGCGCCACCACCGCGCCGGGACGGTTGCCCAGCGCCTCTTCGGCCGCCAACTGGATGGTGTTGTCGAGGGTCAGCACCAGGTCGTGGCCGGGGACCGGCGGGCGATCGCTGAGCGTGCCCACCACGCGCCCGTGCGCGTCCACCAGCACGCGCCGCTCGCCGTCGCGGCCGGTGAGCAGGCGGTTGTAATATTCCTCGAGCCCGGATTTGCCCACCACCGCGCCCGGCGGAACCTTGCCGCTTGCCACCTGCGCCTCGGTGGGATCGCCGACGTAGCCGATCAGGTTGGCGGCGAAGCCGTTCTTGGGATAGAGCCGGCGGCTGGCCATGATCGTCTCCAGCTCCGGATATTGGTCGCGATGGGCGGCGATGAAAGCCACGTCCGCCGGCGTGATGTCGTCCTTGATCGGGATCGGCTGGTAGATGGGCGCAGCGCGGTAGTGGTGCAGCTCCGCCTGCAGGTTGGCGAGCGGAATGAACAGCCCGCGGGCGATGCCGGGCAGGTCGGCGCGCCAGCGCCCGCGCGCGTCGCGCAGCAGGTAAGCGGTGAAGGAGGGG
>JAKAOE010000431.1 GCA_021823305.1 Acidobacteriota bacterium | reverse complement strand
GCGCACGGCGTGGCGGAGTTCGCCGACGGCGTGGTGGTGGGCACCGCGATGGTGGATGCGATTGCGCGGGCGGGCGCCGGCGGCGCGGCGGCCGCGGCGGCGGCGTTCGCGCGTGAATTGCGCCGCGCCTGCGAGTTGGGCTAGAGTGGCGCGGAGAGGTGCGCCATGCGACGTTCGCTGACCTTTTTCCTCCTGGCCCTGCTGGTCCTTTTCTGCGCCTGGTCGAGCGGCGCGCGGCGGCAGGACCCGCGCCTGACGGGCGCGTTCATGAAGGCGCCGGTCAACAACTGGACCTTCGTGCACCTGCAGGGCACGCCCAGCGACATCGGGTTCCAGAACGGCTACCTGCTGGCGCCGCGGATCGAGGATTTCGAAGCGGTGGTGCGGCTGGAGGAAGAACACAACGCACACCGGAGCTGGCAGTGGTTCCGTGACATGGCCAAGAACGTGATGTGGCCGAAAATCGAGACGCAGTACCGGCAGGAACTGCAGGGCATCGCCGACGGGGTCGAGGCGCGCGGCGGCCACCTCGACGTATGGGACATCGTGGCGATGAACGCGAACGAGGAGTGGAGCTACTTCGTCAAGCAGTGGGACAAGGACCACCCCAACCCGGCGCAGCAGCCGGACACGGACCCCGACCAGGGCGACCATTGCAGCGCCTTCGTGGCCACCGGCGCCTGGACCAAGGACGGCAAGATCGTGATGGGGCACAACAACTGGTCGCCTTACATGGAAGGGGCACGCTGGAACATCATCTACGACGTCAAGCCCGACCGGGGCGAGGCGTTCCTGATGGACGGCCTGCCGGGCGTGATCGTCAGCGACGACGACTGGGCCGTGAACTCGGCCGGCATCATGCTCACCGAGACCACGATTTCGGACTTTCACGGCTACGATTTCAACGGCATCCCCGAGTTCGTGCGGGCGCGCAAGGCGATGCAGTACGCCACCTCGATCGCCAGCTTCGCCAGGATCATGGAGGACGGCAACAACGGCGGCTATGCCAACGATTGGCTGGTGGCGGACCGGAAGACGAACGAGATCGCCAGCCTCGAGCTCGGGCTGAAGGTGGTGACGCTGCAGACCAAACGCAGCGGCTTCTTCGTCAGCTCGAACTTTCCCATCAATCCCAAGCTGGCGCGGGAGGAGACCACCTTCAACCTGCACGACCCGGCCAGCAGCGAGAATGCGCGCCACACCCGCTGGCTGCAGTTGATGAAGCAATACAAAGGGCAAATCGACCTGCAGTTGGCCGAGAAGTTCGAGTCGGATCACTACGACGTGATCCTGCACAAGATCCATCCCGACCAGCGCACGCTGTGCGGCCACGGCGACCTCGCCGGACCGACCTACCGCGACTCGGGCGCGGTGGAAGGCAAGGTGATGGATTCGGCGCTGGCGGCGCGGATGGCGTTCATCGCGGTCAGCGGCCATCCCTGCGGCATCAGCTTCTACGCCGCGGCCTACCTCAAGGCGCACCCGCAGTACGACTGGCAGAAGCCGCTGCTGCGCAACCTGATCGCCTACCCCTGGACGCCGGTGTCGGCGGCGAAAGGGATGGAGTAGCGGCCCCGCAGCGCGGTTCAGCCTGATGAGGCTGGATCAAGGACACGATCCTTGCTAAAGTAAAGATCATGGGCAAGGTGACGTCCAAACTGCAAGTGACGGTGCCCAAGGAGATCGCAGCGGCCTACGGGATCCGACCGGGCGACACGATCACTTGGCAGGCGGCGGGCGACTCGATCCGGGTGATTACAGGCTCGCCGACGGCTCCGCGGATGGACACTGCTGCACGACTGCGGATCTTCGACGCGGCGAGCGCGAGAATCCAGCAGCGGAAACGGCGGCTTGCGCGCACTGCGGGGCCGGAGCGCGGCTGGAAGCGCGAGGATCTTTACGATCGTGGCCGCACTCGTTGACACGAACGTTCTCGTTTATCGTTACGACACCCGGTTCCCGGCCAAGCAGAGGCGCGCCGACAACCTACTGCGCCAAGGCATCAGTGAAGATTCGCTGCGGGTGCCTCACCAAGCGATCGTCGAGTTTGTCGCCGCGGCCACGCGGCAGATCGGCGGGCACCGCATCCTGAGCCTGGACGAGGCCCTGCGCGAGGCCGAGGAGATGCTGCATGTCTTCCCGGTTCTTTACCCCGATGACGCATTGGTACGCGAGGCGGTACGAGGCTGCGCGGCCTATCGTCTGAGCTGGGTTGACGCCCACTTGTGGGCGTATGCGGAACGCTACGGGCTGGCCGAGCTTTTGAGCGAGGATTTCGAACACGGGCGCGTCTACGGCGGCGTGCGGGCGATCAATCCTTTCCTTGCAGACCCGGCGTAGCCAGCCCCAGCTACTCCGCGCGCAGGGCGAGGAGGGGGTCGGCGCGGACGGCGCGGCGGGCGGGGGCGAGGCAGGCGGCGAGGGCGGCGAGCAGGACCGCGGCGGCGACGCCGGCGAGCACGCCGGGGCTGGAGGGCGCGACCTCGAACAGCAGGCTGGCGAGCAGCTTGCCGAAGGCCAGCGCCAGCAGCGTCCCGGCGGCGACGCCGGCGGCGACGGGCGCAAGCGCCTGGCGCAGCACCAGGCCGCGGATGGAGCCCGCGGCCGCGCCCAACGTGACGCGAATCGCCAGTTCCTTGGCGCGGCGGGCGACGCTGTGCGAGACCAGCGCGTAGACGCCCAGGGCGGCGAGCAGCAGCGCCAGGCCGGCGAAGAGCAGCAGCAGCGTGAGCTGGTAGCGCTGCGGGGCGACGGCTTCGGATTTCAGGGCGGCGAGCGGGCGCAGCCTGGGACTGGGCGC
>JAKAOE010000430.1 GCA_021823305.1 Acidobacteriota bacterium | reverse complement strand
GCGGGCGCGGCGAGCCCTAAGCGCCGAAAAAGGAACCCATGCGGCGGAATCGTTCATACCGGTCCCGCACCAACTCGTCCGCGCTCATCCGGCCGAGCACGTCCAAATGGCGCTCCAGGGCATCGCCCAGGCTGGCGGCGGCGGCAGTGGGAGCACAGTGCGCGCCCCCCTCGGGCTCAGGCACGACTTCGTCAATCAGACCGAGGGCGAGCATCTCGGCGGCGGTGGGCTTGAGCGCGGCGGCGGCGCGGGCCTTCATGCTGGGGTCGCGCCAAGTGATGGCGGCGCAACCTTCGGGGGTAATGACCGAATACACGGCGTTTTCCATCATCAGCACGCGGTTGCCGACCGCGATCGCCAGCGCACCGCCGCTGCCACCTTCCCCGGTGACGGTGGCGATCACCGGCACCCGCAGCCGGCCCATCTCGCGCAGGTTGTAGGCGATGGCTTCGGCCTGGCCGCGGGCTTCGGCCTCGATGCCGGGATAGGCGCCGTTGGTGTCAATAAAAGTCAAGATGGGACGGCGGAACTTCTCCGCCAAGCGCATCAGGCGAAGCGCCTTGCGATACCCCTCGGGCTGGGCCATGCCGAAGTTGCGGTGCAGCTTGTCCTTGATCTCGCGCCCCTTCTGCTGGCCGATCACCATCACCTCACGGCCGCGAAAGCGCGCCATGCCGGCCACCATCGCCGGGTCGTCGCCGAAGCGGCGGTCGCCGTGCAGTTCGGCGAAGCCGGTCACCAGCAGCGCCAGCCAATCCAGCAGGTTGGGGCGTTGCGGATGCCGCGCCAGCAGGACGCGCTGCCAGGCATCGGCCGCCGCGTCGGGGATTTCCGGGGCGGCGGGAGCGGCGGATGGGGTGGGGTCGGGCATGGGCGTCAGTGGATATTGTCGATCACTTGCACCGAGCCGGGACCGCAAATGTTTTCCAGAAGGCGGCGGAATGTGGCGGTACCGGAAACGCCGGAGTCGAGCTCGAGGATTTGTTCAAAACGGGTGGCTTCGGAAACGGCGTGCAGATGCACCTTGGCCGGACCGGAAGGGGGCGCCAGGAGCGCGGCCAGTTCGGCGAGCGCCTCGGGGGCGAGCCGGTCGAGCGCGAGGTGAATGCGCAATCCGAGCGGCGGCACCACGGGAGCGCCGGCCAGGTCGCGGATGTCCACCACCTGCAGCTTGGCCTCGGCGGCGTCGCCGTCATCGTCCATGAGCCGCACCTGCGCCAGCACCGGCTGCGTGAGCCGGAGCTGGGCTTCGAGGCGGGCATAGGCGTCGGAGAAACAGAGCAGTTCGCGGCGCCCGCTCTGGTCTTCGAGCACGGCGGTAGCCCAGGCTTCGCCGCGCTTGTTGCGGCGCACCTGCAACTGCGAGACGATGCCGGCGACGCGGAACTCGCCGCCGTTGCCGGAAGCGCGGCCGCGGATGCGGGCGGGGCGGGCGCCGTTGCCGGCGGTGTGGGCGGCGTCGAGCGGCACTGCGCCGAGATCGGCGCACAGGGCGGCGAAGCGCTCGAGCGGATGGCCGGAGACGTAGTAGCCCAGGACCTCCTTCTCGCCCGCCAGGCGCACGTCCTCGTCCCACTCCGGCGCCGCGGCGCGGGGCGGCGGCGGCAGAGTGGCAGGCTCGTCAAAGGCGAGAAAGAGGCCGTGCTGGCCGCTGGCGCGCGCCTTCTCGACCGCCTGGGCCGACTCCAGCGCCGCCTCGATCTGCGCCGAGAGGCCGGCACGGGTGCCGAAAGCGTCGAGCGCGCCGGCCTTGACCAGCGATTCGACCACGCGTTTGTTCATCGCCTTGCCGGCGACGCGCTCGCAAAAATCATGCAGGCCGGAGAAGGGACGCTCGGCGCGGGCGGCGAGGATAACCTCGACCGAGCTCTCGCCGACGTTCTTCACCGCGTTGAGGCCGAAACGAATCCCGTCGCCGTGGGGGGTGAAGCCGGCGCCGCTGACGTTGATGTCGGGCGCTTCCACGCGCAGCTTCATCTCGCGGCACTCCTTAATGTACTTCACCATGGCGTCGGTGGAGGCGACGCTGGCGCTGAGCACGGCGGCCATGAACTCGACCGGGTAGTTGGCCTTGAGATAGGCGGTCTGGTAGGCGACCCAGGCGTAGGCGGCGGCGTGGCTCTTGTTGAAGCCGTAACCGGCGAACTGCGCCATGAGGTCGAAGACGTGGGCGGCGGCGTCGGCGGGCACGCCGTGCGCGCGTGCGCCGGCCAGGAACTGCGCCCGCTGGCGCTCCATCTCCTCCGCCTGCTTCTTGCCCATCGCCTTGCGCAGCACGTCGGCCTGGCCCAGGCTGTAGCCGGCGAGCGCGTTGGCCGCCTGCATCACCTGTTCCTGATAGAGGAACACGCCGTAGGTCTCGGCCAGGATGGGCTCGAGCTGGGGGAGCTCGTAGGCGATGGGCTTGCGCCCCAGCTTGCGCTCGATGAAATCGTCAATCATGCCGCCCTGAATCGGGCCGGGACGGTAGAGGGCGTTGAGCGCGGTGAGGTCGCTGAGCCGGCTGGGGCGGTAGCGGCGCAGGATGTCGCGCATGCCCGACGACTCGAACTGGAACACGCCCATGGTCTGACCCTTGCAGAAGAGCTCGAAAGTGGGCTCGTCCTCCTCCGGCAGGCGCGCCAGGTCGAGCGCGACGCCGCGATTGCGGGCTATCATGCCGACCGCATCCTTGAGGATGGTGAGCGTGGTCAGGCCGAGGAAATCCATCTTCAGCAAGCCGAGCTTTTCCAGCCCGTTCATGTCGAATTGGGTGACAATTTCGTCGCGGTTGGTCTTGAACAGCGGCACCAGTTCGGTCAGC
>JAKAOE010000429.1:1111-2810 GCA_021823305.1 Acidobacteriota bacterium | reverse complement strand
GCGTCCGCCATTTTCAGCAGCGCTCCCGCTTCGGCTTGCGTTCCGGCGGCATAGGCCATCCCCACGCTCGCGCGCAGTTCCATGGTGACGCCGCATACCGCCACCAGCTGATCCAGCGCGGCGCGCAGGTCTTGCACCACCTGCTGCGCCTCCTCGGGCGTTTCGAGATGCTCCAGGATCACGATGAATTCGTCACCATGCAAACGCCCAACCAAATCACTGCGACGCACTGCCGCCTGCAAGGTGCGGGCGAAGCGCACCAGCATGTCGTCCCCGCAGGCGTGGCCCCGGCGGTCGTTGACCAACTTGAAGTCGTCCATGTCACAGTACGCCTCGGCCACCCCTCCGCCGTCCGCACGCGCCGCCTCGCACGCGGCCACCAGCCGCGCCCGGAGCGCACGCGCGTTGGGAAGGCCGGTGAGTTCATCGACGCGAGCGCTGTCAGCCAACCTCTGCGCCTCGAGACGACTCTGGGTGACGTCCCGCGCCACCACCATCACGCCGTCGCGCACCTTGGTAATGTTGCGGCTTATCCAACTGCTGTCTTGCGTCGAGGCGAAGCATGGTGACTCAAACTTCGCAGGCTCGCCGGTTTCCACCACTTCGCGATACCGCGCAAAGTTCTCGCCCCCCCTCGGGGAGTCTTTCGTCAACTCAAGGAACCGCCGTCCCAGCACCTCGCTTGCAGGTCGACCGAGTTGGCGCAGCCCGGAGTCGTTAACGTAGACCACGTCGAAGTCGGCAATCGCCCCTCCGGCCCTGCGCACGGCCTGCAGCAACATGATGCCCTCCTGCGCGGAATCCGACGCGCTGCGGAACAGGTCCAAGTTTTCCGCCGCGAGGTGCCGCGCCGCATCAAGCGCACTGGTCAAAGGCCGCAGTCCGCGATGAATGGCCGCCGCGCCGAGCGCGACCGCAAGGACCAGAAGCGCCGACATGAACTGCATGCCAGTGCGCGCTGGGGCGTAGAGCACCACCGTCGGCACGCTCAGACCCAACGCCAATCCAGTCTGGTGGACCGGTCGCCAACGGGTCAGCACCGTCGCGCCCGCCGAGTCGCGTGCGAACGCGTCCGAGGCCCGCCCGCTGGCAGGCATTCCATCTGCCACCGAGGCCGTTCCGGCTGGCGACTGGCGCTCTCCGTGGGGCCCAAAACAGGCGATAGCGTCCTTGGCCGCGCCGCACACAACGAGTCGACCGCCCTCCCAAGGCACCGTCATCGCGAGCATTTCGGACAACCGAGGCAGCGGCATCTGAAAGCGAAGCGCCGCGGCGCTCTGCCCATCTCGGCCTAGCGGCACAGTCGATTCCAACCTATAGCCGTGGTCGACAACGAGTCGGCTGGAGAGGGGTGCCTGCAAAGCGAGAACCGGAGCGGTCGCATTGGCGCAGGCACCGACACTATCTCGCACGACACCGTCGGGCCCGAGAAGTTGTGCGCAGAGCACGCCCTCCTGGCGCCACTGGGGCGCCTCGCGGTGCAAGGTGACGCCCGGGTCGATACCCGTCGCCGCCGCGTCGGACAAGCCCTTCGCGAGACGCCGGGCACGCCCGAATTGCGCCTGGATGTCGGCGTCGATGTGATGCTGCCGGTCGTTGAGCACGGCGTCGATGGTGCGGTCCTGCGCGACCTGTAACTGACGCTGCATGGCGGCAAGGCCGGCGATGCCCACGAGCAGCGATACGCCCGCCAGAACGG
>JAKAOE010000429.1:0-1101 GCA_021823305.1 Acidobacteriota bacterium | reverse complement strand
GTCACATTGCGGCCGGACGTCTGCCCCCAATGCGCAGCCAAGGCGAGCGCGTAGAGTGAAAACACCAGCGCCGTGGTTGCGGCCAAGCCGGTCTGATGGGGCCAGATGTTGAGGTAATGCAGCCGCAGCGCATAGGCCAACAGGCCACCGACGCCTATCGCACCCAACGCAACGACCGCGGCCGCTCCCAATGGGCGCTGCCAGCGGCGCCCGCCCAAGCTCACCAGCGCGAGCCCGAGGAGGATGAACGCCACGCTTGAATAGGGCGAGGCCCGACCCGGCTGGAGATTACCGGCTTGGACCGCGGCATGCAGCGCCGGGAAATCCAGTCCGAGGTTGCGACCCGTGGCGATTTCCAGCAGGGACCATACGCCCAGGACGCTAACGAGGCTGCCCACGTTGCGGAGCAAGGCCGTGCGCGACCGCGCCGGCAGGCGTCCGAGGAGCAGCAAGACCACACCGACAGCGGCGTTGGCGACGGCCGCCCACAACACCATCGGTGGGCCGTCGTAGACGCGCAGCAGCAGTGCCTCGGTGCTGGTCAGCCAGCCGAGCATGATGCTCGCAGACAAGCCCAGCCCCAGAGCGGCGGCAAGCCGCCCGGCGGTTTGGGCGAGACGGGACGGCGGGAGTGGCGTGCGCATGAAGACGAATTGCCGTATCTGAATGTTTAGATACTTATATGAGTATGAGCATACCGATGCACGCACGCCTTGCGTGCGCCGCCCCACGAAGATTCAAGGACGGATTGCCAACTGCGTCACGGCCTGGGGATGCTCTGCCCTGTGCCGCATGCCTCCAGCGCCGGTGGTGCGCCCGCGGCCCAAAGACTCACGCCGGGATTCGCACCAGCTGCGGTGCAGCGCCTCGCCCCGCGTTCTCTGCGCCGACTGCTGGGCCGGGGTTCGCTCTGGACCGCGCGGAGTCCGTATCGGGACACCTTCCCGCGAGGTCAGATCGATGACGAAAGTTACATTCGGGCATCAATGCTCGCGCAGCCAGGTTCGGCACCAGCCGCGCCGGAAGTCCTGTCACAAGGACTACCGCGCCTCCGGCCGCACTCCCGCTGTCGGATAGACGGTGACCGATCCGGACTGGGTT
>JAKAOE010000428.1 GCA_021823305.1 Acidobacteriota bacterium | reverse complement strand
GATCGCGTGCACCGCAAGACCGAGGGGTTGAGCCTTTTCTATACCGCGCTCGACCGCCGCTTCGTCGAGGTGCGGCGGATCGAGAAGATGGGCCGCCACGCGGTCGATTCGAACATGCTGTTCATCGACGGGCTGCGTGTCCCGGCGGCCGACCGCATCGGCGCCGAGGGCGCGGGGTTTCGCGCCATCCTGCACGGCATGAACCCCGAGCGCATTCTGATTGCCGCCGAGGCGGTGGGGCTGGGCCGCGCGGCGCTGCGCCGGGCCGCCGCCTACGCCAATGAGCGCGTGGTGTTTGGGCGGAAAATCGGCCAGAATCAGGGCATCCAGCATCCGCTGGCGCGCCACTGGGCGGAGTTGGAGGCGGCGTTCCTGATGGTGCTCAAGGCGGCCAGCCTCTACGATCGCGGCGAGGAATGCGGCGCCGAGGCCAATGCCGCAAAATTTCTCGCCGGCGAGGCCGGCTTCCGGGCCTGCGAAACCGCCGTGATGACCCATGGTGGCATGGGCTACGCGCAGGAGTACCATGTGGAGCGCTACCTGCGCGAAAGCCTGATCCCGCGCATCGCTCCGGTGAGCCGAGAACTCGTCCTCTCTTTCATCGCCGAGAAAATTCTCGGCTTGCCGAAATCGTATTGATCGGCGGAAGGTCAGGGGTTTTGCCCCTGGATGAGCGTTGTGCACGAGTCGGACAGGGTTCACCCATCCCCATTGTCGCGGAGTTTATTTGAGAACGGCTCAGCGCAAATATAATCGCCAGTATATCACCGCACCAACGCCCACCCGAATCGACCCCGCGCCCACGCGGTCAGCGCCAGCTCATCCCACCTTGGTAATCGCCCATTTCACCAGTTGCGGGCCATCGGCGGCGCCGCTCAGCACCACCTGTTCGGAGCGTCGTGGCTCCTCGGCACCGAGATAGATGCTTTCCTCGAGCCCGAGCCGCACGCCCTCGGCGCGTAGCCGCCAAAAACTGCCGCCGGGCAGGCGCAGTAGCATCGCCTCGCCGTCCTGCTGGCGGCTGGCATCAACGGCGGGGTGGAGATGGAAACGGACGGCGAAAGGCTGCGGGGTCGGCGCCTCAACGGCATCCTCGCCGCGCAGATCCTCGCCGCTTTCGGCGAGATAGAGGCGGCGGCGATGGAGCGCGCGGAACGGGCGGCTCCAGCCATCATGGCTCGCCTCCAGCCAGTGCGCGCCATTCGCCTCCTGGCGCTGCACCTCAACCTGTGTCGGGCGCCGGCCGAGCCCCTCGGGGCGCAGTTCGGAGGAATTGGTATCGGCGATGACCAGGGTGGAGTGCGCCGCGGTGGCGCGCGCGGCATCGCGCCATTCCGCGCCGCTCGCTGGCGCGCCGCCGCAATTGACGATCAGCCGCTCGCGCGCGAGGGAGAATTCGAAGGCCAGCGTGCCGGCATGGGCGCGGCGGTCGAGCCCAGGAGCGGGCGGCGCGCCGCCATCGAGGATGACCGTGCCGCGCCCGGCCTGCATGCGGTGAAAGCCGCCGTCATAGAGTGCGTTCATCGGCCGCCCCGCGCGCCCGGCCTGAGTGAGTACAAGGTCGGTGAGTGCGGCATTGCCCTCGCGCGCGCCGTTAAAAAGGGCCAACCCGCCATCGCCGTGACGAAGCGTGCGCAACCCCACCGCCAGCCGCTCGATCGCCACCGTCAGCGCCGCCGGCGGCGGGGCCTGCGCCGCCTGCAACAGGGCGCGGATTTCGGTGAGGTCTTGCAGCGCCTTGAGCTGCGCGGCCGGACTGCGCTCGACATGGCAGCCATCGCCGAGCACCTGGCGGCCGATTTCCCCCGGCAGGAAGCGGAGCGCGCGGGAGAGAAAACCGAGCGGTTCGGGCAGTGCGACGGAGGCGGCGACCAGCCCCTTGAGCGCGGTCAGCGCCCGCCCATCGATCTGCTCGGCGGGCAGCTCGGCGGCGAGCGCGCGGGCATCGGCGAGCAGCCGGCCCATCAGGTGCTGACGGAACGGATCATCGGCGCTGGCGGCAAAGAAATCATAGTGTCCGAGCCAGGCCGCGATGCGCGCGCCGGCGATGTCGGGGCGGCGGGAGAGGGGGTCAAGCTCAGCGGTTTCGATAAAGGCGGCGATCAGGGCGCGGGCGCGGAGCCGCGCCGAATCGGTTCCCAAGGCGCGCAGATCACGGAGCCAGGTGAAGCCGAGCGCCTCGCCGCGCAGCTCCTCGCTGCCGGCTCTTTCTGCCCAACTCTCGGCCCGCAGCGGCCGCGCCGCACCTTGCCAGCCCAGCTCCCCCTTGAGCAGCCGCGCCCCGCGCCCGGCATCCCCCGGCCACGGGTCGCGCACCGGCAAAGCGGGCGCGTCCGGCACCCGGCCGGGACGGAGCGAGGGCAGGCGCGCCGCCACGCGCCGCACGTCGCGCAGCCAGCGGCGCGGATCGAAGCCGCTCATCGGGTGATCACGGCGCGCGCCGCGGTGCGGGCGGGCGGGCGCGGGCGGGGCAGGAGGCGGCAGTCAGCCGCGACAAGGAACATGTTCACCCGCCTATCATAAACGGATCAGCCGCGCCGCAAAGAATCCATCCATGCCACCGCGCTCCGCCCAGATCCCCGGATGGGTGCGAAGGTCGCCCGCGGCATCGAGCGCCTCGGGGAGAAAGGGGAGATCGGCGGCGGCGAGCGGGGCGCGGCGGAGCGGCAGGCGTTCGAGGGCGGCCGCGACCCGCGCCGGACCTTCCTCCGGTTGCAGGGAACAGACCGCATAAATCAGCCGCCCACCGGGGCGCAGCAGGCGGCAGGCGGTGGCGAGCAGCCGGTCCTGCGCGGCGGTGAGGGCGAGGAGATC
>JAKAOE010000427.1 GCA_021823305.1 Acidobacteriota bacterium | reverse complement strand
TCATCAGCCTGCTGGTGGCCGCCCAACGCCGCGAGATCGGCGTGCGCCTGGCGCTGGGCGCGAGCCCGGGCCAGGTGGAAGGGCTGGTCTTCGGCATGACCGGGCGGCTGCTGGCTTGGGGCGCGCTCGCCGGCTTGGCGCTGGCCTGGGCGGCGGACCGCTTCCTGAGCGCGACGCTCTACGGCGTCCGCCCGCTCGATCCCCTCAGCCTGGCCGCGGCGGTGAGCGCGATGGCGGCGATCACCGGGCTCGCAGCCTGGCTGCCTGCGCGCCGTGCCGCGCACACCGATCCCCTCCGCGCTTTGCGCGCGGACTAGAGTTACAGCACCCGGATCACGTCCGAGCGCGTGATGATGAACGTCTTGGCGGTCTTGAAGTCGCGCACCAGCACCGCCGGGCTCTCCGGCGTGATCATGGTCGCCAGCAAATCCACCGGCGTCGAGATATCCACGAACGGAAACGCCGGCTGCATCACCGTCTCCAGCGCCTCGTTCTTGACCTCCGGCCGCTCCACCAGCACGCGGTAAAGCTGCGACTCGTTCAGCGAGCCCACCAGCCGGTGGTCGCGGGTGATCGAAATCTGCGAGAAATCGTGCTGGCTCATCACCCGCAGCGCGTGCTGCACCGGCTCGTCAGCCTCCACCGAGAAGAGCTCGCCCGACAGGCCCATGGACACCAGTTCGCGCGCCGTCAGCCCGCTCTTTTCCAGAAAGCCGCGTTCCCGCATCCACTCGTCGTTGAACATCTTGGCCAGATAGCGCGAGCCGTGGTCGTGGAAAATCACCACTACCACCTCGCCGGCGCGGAAATGCCGCTGCAACTGCAGCACCCCCGCCATCGCCGCGCCCGCCGAGTTGCCCGCGAATATGCCTTCCTCGCGCGCGATCCGCCGCGTCATCACCGCCGCATCCTTGTCGGTGACCTTCTCGAAGTGATCCACCACGGAAAAGTCCACGTTCCGCGGCAAAAAATCCTCGCCGATGCCCTCGGTGATGTAGGGGTAGATCTCGTGCTTGTCGAAAATGCCGGTCTCCTTGTACTTCTTGAAGACCGACCCGTAGGTGTCGATCCCCCACACCTTGAGCGCCGGGTTGCGCTCCTTCAAATAGCGCCCCGTGCCGCTGGCCGTCCCGCCGGTCCCCACGCCCACCACCAGATGGTCGAGCTTGCCCCCGGTCTGCTTCCATAGTTCCGGACCGGTCTGCTCGTAGTGCGCGGCGGAGTTGGACAGGTTGTCGTACTGGTTCGCCTTCCACGCGTTCGGGATCTCCTGCGCCAGCCGGCTGGAGACCGAGTAATAGGACCGCGGATCGTCGGGCTCGACGTTGGTCGGGCAAACGATCACTTCCGCGCCGAACGCCTGCAGCGCGTCCACCTTTTCCTTCGACTGCTTGTCGGTGGTGGTGAAGATGCACTTGTAGCCCTTGATCACCGCCGCGATCGCCAGCCCCATGCCGGTGTTGCCGCTGGTGCCTTCGATGATGGTGCCGCCGGGCTTGAGCTCGCCCGCGCGCTCGGCGTCCTCGATCATCTTCAGCGCCATGCGGTCTTTGATTGAGTTGCCGGGATTGAAGGTCTCGAGTTTGGCGTACACGGCGGCCGGAATGGCGCGCGTGATGCTGTTGATGCGCACCAGCGGCGTGTCGCCGATCGCCTCCAGGATGTTGGCGCAAACCTTTGGCACGGCACCATTTTACCCGCCTCCTGCCCGCCGCCGCCCGCCGACTCGCCGCGAATCGTGCCATACTCCACGCGAGTAGCTCAAAAGGAGAGGATTCATGCGGCCTTTTCGCACGCTGGGCGTCGCTTTGGCTTTGGGTGTGCTCTTTGCGGCGGCGCAGTCGCCGGCCACCCACGCCACTCCCAAGGTCGTGACCGCGGCGCAGTATCGCCGCGCGGAGCGGTGGCTGGGCTACAACACCGCCAAGCTGGTCTACGGGCTCACCATCCGTCCCGGCTGGCTGCCCGACGGGCGGCTGTGGTTCGAGTACACCACGCCTGAGGGCAACCGCTACGTGCTGGTCAACCCGCAGCGCGCGACCCGCGAGCCCGCCTTCGACGCCGTCAAACTCGCCGCCGCGCTCTCCCGCGCCGCCGGCCGTCCCGTCGCGCCCGGCAAGCTGGAGTTGTCCGCGCTGGCCTTCTCCCGCGACGGCCGCTTTGTTTCCTTCACCGCCTTCCGCAAGCGCTGGCGCTGCGACCGCCAGGGCGCACGCTGCGCCCCCGACGCCCGCCCGGCGCCCATCGAACCTCCCGCCGCGCGCGGTTTCGGCGGCCGTGGCTTCGGCGGCGGCCGCGGCGCCCGCAACCCGAAGGAACCGCTCTCGATTGCGCCTGACCGCAAGCGCGCCGTCTTCATCCGCGACTGGAACCTGTGGATGCGCAACCTGGTCACCCATAAGGACACCCAGCTCACCTTCGACGGCGTCAAGAACTACGGCTACGCCACCGACAACGCCGGCTGGATTTCCAGCAACCGTGCCATCGTGCTCTGGTCGCCCGACTCCACCAGGATCGCGACCTTTCAGCAGGATCAGCGCAAGGTCGGCAAGCTCTACCTGGTGCCGGTGATGATCGGCCATCCCAAGCTGGTGACCCAGATCTATCCCCTACCGGGTGACAAGCACGTGATCATGATTCACCGCGTCATCATTGACCTGCCGGTCGGCAACCAGCCGCTCAAGGTCATCCGCCTGAAGATGCCGCCCGACTACCATCGCTCCACCATCTCCGACAACCTCGCCTTCGGCCCCGACCAGGATGTGCAGTGGAGCCCCGGCGGCAACCACTTGGCCTTCATCTCCACCTCCAGATC
>JAKAOE010000426.1 GCA_021823305.1 Acidobacteriota bacterium | reverse complement strand
CCTGGAGCCGGCCGCGCTCGACCCGCTGATCGCCGCCTGCCTCGAGCATAAGGCCAGAATCGTCGCCGCCGACGAGCGCGAAGGCGGCTTGCGCCGCATCCTCAACTACGGCCACACCTTCGGCCACGCGCTGGAGAGCGCCACCGGCTATGCCGCTTTCCTGCACGGCGAAGCCGTGGCCTGGGGCATGATCGCCGCCGGCCGCCTGGCGCTGCGCCTCGGCCGCATCGCCCCGGAGGAGCAGCGCTGCGCCGAAGCCGCCATCCTTGCCCTGTGCGGCCCGCTCCCGCCCATCGCGATTGCGCCCGAGACCGTCTTCGCGCACATGGCCAGCGACAAGAAGGCGCGCGCCGGCGAGTTGCACTTCATCCTGCCCGCCGCCCTGGGCCGGGTCGAGGTGGTCAACGGCGTCCCGCGGGCCGACGTCCTCGCCGCGCTGGCCGAGGCCGCCGCGCTTTCGGTCTGACGGCTCGCGCGCCCGGCAGTTCCACCCGGCCGATGCCGGGCGCCCGACGGCCGCGCGGCCGCGCATTTCTAGCGAGGGCGGAAGGCGCGCAGATAGAAGAGGCCCAGCGCCAGCAGGAGGGCGCCCCACCACACGCCGGCGTGCAGGTTGGCCAGCTCCACCGGAGCGGGGTGGCGGATCTGGTAAATGCCCGCGCCCAGGATCAGCGCGCCGTACACGGCGAGCAGCCCGCCGATGAAGAACCAGATCGAGATGTGCCCCTTGTCCGCGGTCATAGCGCAGTTGTACCAGATTCGCACCGCCGGGGGAAGGCGGTCAAAGCTCGCGCAGGCGGGCGGCGGCCGCCTCGGGCGTCAGGTCGCGCTGCGGCATCGCCATCAGCTCGTAGCCCACCATGAACTTGCGCACCGTGGCCGAGCGCAGCAGCGGCGGCAGGAAGTGGGCGTGCAGATGCCACCCCGGGGGCGCCGCCGCCGGCGCCTGGTGAAAGCCCATCGAGTAGGGGAACGCGGTCTCGAACAGCCGGTCGTACTTCGCCAGCAGCCGTTGCAGGATGTCGGCCAACTGTTCCCGCCCGGCATCGCTGAGCTCGTCCAGCCGCCCCTGGTGCGCCACCGGCAGCACCATGGTCTCGAACGGCCATATCGCCCAATAGGGCACCAGCGCGACGAAGCCGTCGTTGGCGGCGACGATGCGCTCGCCCCGCGCCCGCTCCTGCGCCAGGTAGGCGCAGAGCAGGCACTCGCCCCGCCGCGTGAAGTAGGCCGCCTGCTGCTCCAACTCCCTGGCCAGCACGTTGGGCAGGCAGGCGTTGGCCCAAATTTGGCCGTGGGGATGGGGGTTGCTCGACCCCATCATCGCCCCGCGGTTCTCGAACACCATCACCGACCGGATTCCCGGCCGCGCCATCAGCGTTCGCGTCTCCTCCGCCCAGGCGGCGGCCACCGCCGCGATCGTCGCCTGCGGCATCGCCGCCATGGTCAAATCGTGGCGCGGAGTGTAGCAGATCACGCGGCAGACGCCGGCCTCGGGCTGCGCGCGCAGCAGGCCGTCGTCCACCTCGCCGCCACCGGCGGCCTGCAGCGCGGGGAAATCGTTGTCGAAGATGTAAACGCCCGCGTAGGCCGGATTGCGCGTTCCGCCCACACGCGCGTTGCCCGGACACAGGTAGCACTGCGGGTCGTAGGGCGGCGCCGGCGGCGGCGAAGAGCGCTCCACCTCGCCCTGCCAGGGGCGGCGCATGCGCTGCGGCGAGACCAGCACCCATTCGTCCTGCAGCGGGTTGTAGCGCCGGTGCGCTCCCTCCAGCATCTTCATATCGTGATCACCTCCGCCCCCGGCGCCGGCCGGACCACCCAGCTGCGCGGCGCCAGCCGGCTCACCGCCGCGCGCACCGCCGCCGCGCTCTCGGGCCGCGCCAGCGCCACGACGCAGCCGCCGAAGCCGCCGCCCATCATCCGCGCGCCGTAGACGCCCGGCTGCGCCACGCACGCCGCCTGCAGCCGGTCGAGCTCGGCGCAGCTGACCTCGTAATCGTCGCGCAAGCTGGCGTGCGAGGCGTCGATCAGCTCGCCCAGCCGCGCCAGGCCGCCCGCGGCCAGCGCCTCGGCCGCCGCCAGCACGCGCGCGTTCTCGCTCACCACGTGCTGCGCCCGCCGCCGCAACGGCTCGCTCAGCGCGCCCGCCCGCGCCGCGAGCCGCGCCAGGGTCGCCTCGCGCAGCGAGCGCACGCCGAGCGCCGCCGCCGCCCGTTCGCACTCCGCCCGCCGCCGATTGTACTCGCCGGTGGCGTGGTCGTGGCGCACGCCGCTGTCCAATACGATCAGGCAGGCCGCCTCGGGCCACGCCAGCCAGCGCTCGGCCAGGCTGCGGGTATCGAGCAGCAGCACCATGCCGGCGCGGCCGGTGAGGGCGATGTACTGGTCCATGATGCCGCAGCGCACGCCCGCGAACTCCGCGCTCGCCCGCCGGCACACCCGCGCCAGCTCCGGCCGCGGGATCGCCAGACCCGCCGCCTCCGCCGCCGCCAGGGCGACCGCCGTCTGCGCCGCCGCCGACGAGCTCAGCCCCGCCCCGATCGGCACCTCGCTCTCCAGCCACAGGTCGGCGCCGCGCGCCAGCCCGTACTCGCGCGCCAGGATCGCCAGCACCCCCGCCAGCGGTAGGCTCCAGTGTTCCGATGGCGCCGCCGCGTCCAGCGTGAACTCCGCCGTGTCGCCGTATTGCGCCGACCCCAGCCGCACGCGCCGGTCCGCCCGCGGGGCGATCGCCGCCCGGCAGGACAGCCCGATCGCCAGCGGCATCACGAAGCCGTCGTTGTAGTCGGTGTGCTCGCCGATCAGGTTCACCCGCC